>NZ_JBFAMX010000284.1:0-12623 GCF_040659615.1 Nonomuraea sp. NPDC049784 | reverse complement strand
GAGCGCCTCCGATGCGCGCCCCTGCCGCAGCCGCACCTCGCCCAGCGCGTACGTGGCCAGCGCCTCCCCCAGCCCGTCCCCGCACTCGCGGAACAGCGACCGCGCCCGGACCAGCGCATCGACGGCCTCGTCGAACCGGCCGAGCGCGCCCAGCGCCTCGCCGAGCCTGCGCAGCACCTTGCTCGCCGAAACACGATTCCCGATGACCTCGTTGATCAGCAGGCTTTCCTGGTAGCACCGCACCGCCTCGGCCACCTCTCCACGCAGGTAGCAGGCGGTGCCCAGAGCCCGCAGCAGGTCGCCGCGCGCCCGCGGGTCGTCCCCGGCCTTGGCCAGCCGTTCCTGGCAGAGCCGCACCGACTCGCCGTACCGGCCGAGCTCCATGTGGATCCAGATCGGCCACGTCCAGGCGTAGTCGAGCCCGCCCGTGTCGCCCAGTTCCTCCAGCATGGCGATGGCTCGGTACGCGTCGTCCAGCCCTTCCTCCCACAGCCCGGCCCCGTGGTGGCACGCGGACCGGTTGATCAGCGCGTACGCGGCCCCATGCGAGTCCCCGATCCTCAGAAATTCCCCATATAACCGGCCGAAGTGCGCCCCCGCCATCCCGTAGATCCCGCGCGACAGCGACGCCCCCGCCAGGATCAGCTCGGCCCGCAGCGCGGTCCGCTCGCTGGGCGCCGCCGCGATCACGACCTGCTGCACCCGCTCAACGTCGTCCAGAAACCCCTCGAGGTTCAGGTACGCGGACAGATGGTGCGCCAGCTCGGCCGCCTCCTCCGCCATCCCCAGCTCGACGGCCGCCGACACGCTGTGGATGAGCGTCCTGCGCTCTGCGGCCAGCCACGCGATGCCGAATCCCTCGGAAGACTCCGACTGCGGATACGGTGGCGCGGTCGGAATGGGCAGGTCGCGAGTCGCCGCCCTGATCCGGCGTAAGCACTCCAGCACGTGCCTGGTCAGCGCCGCCCGCTGCTCCTCCGGATCGTCCTCGGCATGGGCGCGTTCGCCGGCGTAGACCCGTAACAGATCGTGCAGCCGGTAGCGCGGCTGGCCCGCCCCGTCGACCTCGCCCGCGTCGAGCATTCCCCTGGCGACCAGGGTCTCCAGCGCCTCGTCGGCTTCGAGCGCCGGCACGCCGAGCAGCGCCGCCGCCGACCACTCGGCGATGCTTCCCAGATCCGCCAGCCCGAGCAGCCTGAACGCCCGCCGCGCCGGCTCCGGCAGGGCCGCGTAGCTCTCCGAGAACGTGCCGCGCACGTCAAGCCCGCCCACGACCAGCTCGTCGAGCCGCCGGCCCTCGAGCCTGCTGGCGAACTCGCGTACCGGCCAGGAAGGACGGATCGCCAGCCGCGCGCCCGCCACCCTGATCGCCAGCGGCAACATCCCGCACGCCAGCAAGATGGCCTCCGCCGCCTCCGGCGCCGCCCCGAGCCGAACGCCGCCCGCCACCCGCTCGAGCAGCAGCCGGGCGTCGTCCTCGCCCGGGAGGTCCAGCGGCAGGCGGGTGGCCCCCTCCAGGACGGGCATCCGCGACCTGGACGTCACCAGCACGCAGCACCGCGCCGTGCCCGGCAGCAGGTGGCGCACCTGCGTCTCGTCCTGGGCGTCGTCGAGCACGATGAGCACCGCCAGGTCGGCCAGGCGCTGCCTGAGCAGCCTGGCCCGCTCCTCCAGCGGCTCGGGGATCAACGTGCCGTCCACGCCCAGAGACCTGAGCAGCTCGCCCAGCAGGTCGCCAGGGCGTCTCGCCCCGGCCGCGTCGCGGCCCAGCCGCAGGAAGACCTGGCCGTCGGGGTAGTCGGCACGTAACAGGTGCGCCGCGTGCACAGCGAGCGTGGTCTTGCCCACCCCCGGCAGTCCCGAGACGACCACGATGGGCGGCGACATCCGGTCCGCCCTGGCCCGCGCGGCGGGCAGCAGCACATCGAGCTCGGCCTGCCTGCCCACGAAGTCGGAGGTGTCGGCGGGGAGCTGGCACAGCGGCGCGCGGAAGACGGAGGCGCTCTGCCCGGTGGCCGGCCCAATGGTCGGCGCGGGGTCGCCGGCGAGCAGGGCGGCGTGCAGGTCGGCCAGCTCACGGCCCGGCTCGAGGCCCAGCTCCGTGCGGAGCACCGCGCGGGCCTGGCGGAAGGCGTCCAGTGCCTCGCTGCGCCGACCGGTCCTGTGCAGGGCCAGCATGAGCTGCGCCCACAACCGCTCGCGCAGCGGGTGGGCGGCGACCAGCGTACGCAGCTCGGCCACCAGGTCTTCCCCGCCGAGCTCCAGCCGCACGTCGATCCACTCGGACCTGGCCATGAGGAGCTGCTCCTCCAGCTCGGCGATCCTGGGCGCCATCGCGCTGCCGAGCCGGGCGTCCTCCGCGGGGCTGCCGCGCCACAGGGACACCGCCGCCTCGTAGGCTCGCGCCGCGGTCTGGCGCTCGCCGGCCCGCCTCGCGCGCCGCGCCCGCCGTACGGACTCCTCGAACGCGAGCAGGTCGAGCCGGTCGGGTGTCAGCTCGCATGTGTACCCGAAAGGCTCCGTGCGCAGGTGGAGCGCGGTGCCGCGCATGGTGCGGCGCAGCTGGGAGACGTACGTCTGGATGTTGGCCACCGCCGAGCGCGGCGGGTCGTCCCAGACGGCGGCGACCAGGCGTTCGGTTGAGACGGCGACATTGGGATGGAGTAGCAGGGCGCTGAGCACCGCCCGCTGTTTGGCGCTCAGCCGGACAGACCCTTCTGCGCCATGCACGCGCAGGGATCCCAGAACCGCGAAATCCACTGTGGCATCTCCCCGAAGCCGTCCGGACCCACGAGGCAGTACATCCCTTGCCGAACGTTTTGGCAACCGTCGACCTTGGCCCGTCTAGTTTGATGACATGGGGTATCTGCCGATCGGCGAACACGGGCTGATCGGCGACCTGCGGACGGTCGCCCTCGTCGGCACGGACGGCACGATCGACTGGTACTGCTGTCCGCGCTTCGACGCGCCCAGCGTGTTCGCCTCGATCCTCGACGACGAGCGGGGTGGGTCATTCGAACTGGCCGCCGACCTGCCCGTGCGGACCACCCAGTTCTACGTCCCCGACACGAACGTGCTGGTCACCCGGTTCTTCACCGACGAGGGCGTGGCCGAGGTCCAGGACTTCATGCCGATCGTCGAGGAGGAGTCGCACGAGGCCGACCGGCACCGGCTGATCAGGCGGGTGCTGTGCGTGCGCGGCGCGCTGCCGTTCCGCGTGCTGGTGGCCCCCCGGTTCGACTACGGCTCCGAGCCGCACACCGTGCACATGATCGACGGTCAGGCCATATTCGAGTCGTCCGGGTATTCGCTGATCCTGACCTCCACCGTGCCCCTGGAAAGTGACGGGCGGGACGTCCGGGCGCGGTTCAAGCTCACCGAGGGTGAGCAGGCCGTCTTCGCCCTCGACCGGGCGGCCGAGGGAATCGTGCGCAGATCGTGCGCGCTCATCGAGGCCGAGAAGGCGTACGGCGACACGGTGCGGTACTGGCGGCACTGGCTGTCCGCCTCCTGCTACCGCGGCCGCTGGCGGGAGATGGTGCACCGCTCCGCGCTGACGCTGAAGCTGCTCACGTACTCGCCGACCGGCGGCATCGTCGCGGCGGCCACCACGAGCCTGCCGGAGCAGATCGGCGGCGGGCGCAACTGGGACTACCGCTACGTGTGGGTACGCGACGCGGCCTTCTGCGTGTACGCCCTGCTCAGGCTGGGCTTCACCGAGGAGGCCGAGGCGTTCATGAGCTTCCTGTCGGAGCACGTCACGCTCGGCCGCGGCCGGCCGTCAGGCCCGCTCCAGATCATGTACGGCATCGACGGTCGCACCGAGTTCCCCGAGCGCGAGCTCACCCACCTGAAGGGCTACCGCGGATCCGCCCCGGTACGCGTGGGCAACGCCGCCGCCGGCCAGCTCCAGTTGGACATCTACGGCGCCCTCATCGACTCCATCTACCTGTACAACAAGTGGGGCCAGCCCATCTCCAGCGCACGCTGGGACGAGCTGTGCGTGCTGGTCGAGTGGGTCTGCGACAACTGGGACCAGCCGGACGAGGGCATCTGGGAGACCCGCGGCGGCCGCAAGAACTTCGTCTACTCCCGCCTCATGTGCTGGGTGGCCGTGGAGCGCGCCATGCGCGTGGCCATCCACCGCGGGCTCCCGGCCGACGTGCCACGCTGGCGCGAGACCCGCGACGCGATCTACCGCCAGATCATGCGGGACGGCTGGTCGTCCACGCTGAACGCCTTCGTCCAGCACTTCAACGAGGACGTGCTGGACGCGTCGGTGCTGATGATGCCGCTGGCCAAGTTCGTCTCACCCACCGATCCCAAGTGGCTGTCCACGCTGGACGCCCTGGCCGAGGGGCTGGTCTCCGACACGCTGGTGTACCGCTACGACCCCGAGGTCAGCCCCGACGGGCTGCAGGGCGAGGAGGGCACGTTCTCGATCTGCACCTTCTGGTACGTCGAGGCGCTGACCAGGGCGGGCCGCCTGGAGGAAGCGCGCCGGGTCTTCGACAACATCCTCAGCTACGCCAACCATCTCGGCCTGTACGCCGAGCAGATCGGGCGCTCGGGCGAGCAACTCGGCAACTTCCCCCAGGCGTTCACTCATCTGGCCCTGATCAGCGCCGCCTTCAACCTTGACCATGCCCTGGGCTGAAGCGTTCCATCTCCCTGATGAAGGCGGCGTGGGCGTCGTTCACCTGGCGCTCCATGGCCTCGTACGCGGCCGGATCCACGGACGTGCTCACGCCGGCCTCGGCGATCAGGTCGTGGGTCTGCCGGGCGCAGTCGTCCTGCGCGCCACTGACCGCGCGAAGCAGCTCGCCCGCCAGGTCCTGGCTGGCAAGGCGCATCACGCGCGGGTTGAGCTGAATCGAGTCGATCCGGCCCGAGCTGTCGGCCCCCACGACGATCATCCCGTCTGCCCCCGTACCGGTGCCGCGGATGCTGTTGATCCGCTCCTGGAGGCCGGCGAGCCGCCGCAGCGCCTCATCCGCCTCCCGCGCGACTCGTTCCAGGTCTTCCGGACTGATACCACCCGGATCCAGCAACATACGCCCCCTATGTCGCAAATGTAACTTAGATCACTCCTGACTTGCCACAAAATACTAGATACCCTCATGCTGCGTTAAGCCAGTGTTTCGGATCTTGCAAACTGCTGGCCAACGAGGGGAGAGGTTATGTCGCAGGACATCTACGTCACGTCCACAACGATCGCTTCCATCCAGAGCAACCTCAACGAATACGTCATCCCCGCCCTCGAACGGCTCAAGGGCTCCGTTGACAGCACCGGGGTCCCCTGGCCGGGCTTCGGCAGCCTGGGCTTCATCCTGGTCGGCAAGTACGACGACGTCCGGCACGACGTCAAGGGCTACGCCGACGACGCCATCGAGACCATCCACAACTGGATCGACGCCCTGGAGACGATCAAGAAGAACTGGCGGGCGGCAGAAGACGCCAGCACCGTCGTCTACCAGTGAGGACCTGACTCATGCCCTATGCGATGCTGCACGCGAAAGCGGCGATGGACGAGCTCAAGGTGGCCGCCAGGTCGGCCCCGGCCATCATGATCGGCGTGACCATCGCCGCGACCGCGCTGGCGAACGTCCCCGGCATGGGCGACGCCAAGGCCAACTGGAACTCGCTGGCCAAGGCCCTGGAGGTCGAATACCCGAGCGTCCTCCAGAACGCCGTCTTCCTGTCCAGGGCGGGCTGGATCGCCGACGACCGGGAGCAGTTCCTCCACGCCGTCGCGACGTTCGCCGGCGACCTGCAGAAGCTCAGCGGCCTCTGCTACAACATGGAGTCGCAGGTCGACCAGGTGCGCGACCGCTACGCGCTCTACTGGATGGAGATCGGCGTCCTGGCGGCCACCATCATGGCCTACATCATGGCCGCCCAGGCCATGAAGCTCACGCCGCACCTGCGCGCGTACGGCGAGATTCTGCTCAACCGGCTGAGCGCGCTGACCAACGCCATGATCGCCCAGAAGACCAAGGTCCTGGTCGGCTTCCTGGGCGCGGCGGGCGCCACACTCGCGACCAGTTCGCAGTCGCTCGGGCAGCTCTTCAACATCCAGCCCACCGAGGGCGCCAAGATCGACTTTCAGCGCGCCGTCATCCCGGACACGCCGCCCAACCAGTGGATCGCGCCCAAGAAGGAGAAGCCGACCACCGCGCAACCCGAAAAGCCCGAAAAGCCCCGTTAACTGGAGGTCATAGCCGGCATGCCGAGCAGAGTCCTGGGTGTTCTCGTAGCGGCCACACTGTTCTCCCCGGCCGGGGCGCCCTTATCCTGGGCGTCCCCATCCGGAAAGACCGTCGTCTACGTGTCCCCGGAGGGCAGAGCGGGCGCCACCGGCACGCAGAAGGATCCGTTCGGGACCGTCGAGCAGGCCCGCGATGCCCTCGCGGGCCGGACGAGCGCTCGCGATCCCGGCGTCGTCTACATCAGGGGCGGCGTGTACCAGACCTCCAAGACCATCCAGCTCAGCGGCGAACGGGACTCCTACGTCACCTACGCTGCCTACCCGGGCGAGCAGGTCGAGTTCGCCGGGGTGACCACGCTCAAGCCGGAGAAGTTCCACAGGCTGAGTGACGTCCCCGCGGACGAGGCCAAGTGGTCGTCGAGTTCGCGGGTCCCGGAAGCGGCACACGACAAGGTCTACGTCTACGACCTGGGCGCCGAGGGCATCCCCACCGGGCAGATCAACAAGAACGGGTTCAACTGGAAGCTGCAGCCGTACGCGCCCGAGTTGATCATCGACGACGCGGCGCAGACGCTGGCGCAGTACCCGAACGGCGGCGAGAAACTGGACCGCGCCGACCTCACCGTCAAGGTGGCGCCCAAGGGCGCCCGCGACTACTTCTCGGACAAGACCGCCGACGGCACCACCATGCCCTACGAGGACATGCTCAAGCTGCCCGGCCCCGTCTACACAACTGTCGACCCCGCGCTCAAGGACCACTCCGCCACGTGGGCCCCGCCCGACGGGACCCCCGACAACACGAAGTACGAGACCGACGGCTGGCTCTCCGGCTACTTCGGCAACAACTACGCCAACGACCGCGTACGCATCGACTCCGTCAACGGGGACGAGCTCAAGACCCGCTACCCCACGATGTACGCCGCCACGGACAAGTGGACGTCGTTCGTCGCCCAGAACGTGCTGAGCGAACTGGACACCGAGGGCGAGTACTACATCGACCGCTGGAACGGCGGCAACACCCTCTACTACTACCCGCCCGGCGGGACCGTCGAGGGCAAGCAGATCAGCCTCACCTCCTTCGACGCGCCGTTCTTCACGCTGGAGAACGTGAAGGGCGTGACGCTCAAGGGGCTGAAGCTGAACGGCACCACGGGCACCGGCGTCCGCCTGCTGGACGCGGAGTCGTGCACCATCGACGGCCTGGAGATCCTCAACGTCAGCATGGACGCGGTCGCGATCGGCGAGGCAAACGACGCGATCACGGCGATCGCCGAGTACCGCACGAGCCGGGGCGGGCACCGCAACAGAGTGATCAACAGCAGGCTGCATGACCTGGGCGGCGGCGGGGTGTTCACGGCCGGCGGGAACCGCGATTCACTGGAGCGCGGCGACCACGTGGTGGAGCACAACGAGATCTACGACTTCTCCAAGCTCGCCACCTACACCCCCGCGGGCTACATGTACGGCGTCGGCAACACCTTCCGCTACAACCATGTCCACGACGCGCCCCACATGGCCATCCAGATCATGGGCAACGACATGGAGGTCAGCCACAACAGGTTCGAGAACCTCGTGACGCACGCCTCCGACCAGGGGGTGATCTACGCGGGCCGCGACTACACGTACCTGAACAACGTGATCTCCTACAACCTCTTCAAGAACGTGGGTCGTGCCGGCAACCAGGCCGTCTACATGGACGACGGGGTGTCGGGGATGGTGGTCCACCACAACGTCATCGACGGAGCCCAGCACGGGCTGTTCTTCCAGTCGGGGCACAGCAACGTCGCGTACGACAACGTGTTCAAGGACGTGACGTACGTCGGGCACGACAAGCTCTACCACGAGGGCGGGCCGAAGTTGCCGGTGCCCAATTCCAAGGTCGTGGTCGAGCGTTTCAATGACATGCTCAAAGTGGGTGACGGCACCGGATTCACCAACACGCGCGAGAACGTCGAGAAGTGGTACGGCCGCTACGGCCGGCAGTACCCGAACATCCGGTCCTGGTACGTCCCCGCGGACTCGAGCGGGCAGATCTGCACCGCGATCGGCACCACGGAGTGCACCGAATCGTACGTCTGGAGCAACCCCGACTCCCTGTACGTGCCGTCCCACAACGTCCTGACCCGGTCGGTGAGCATCGCCTCCGGCGACTTCGCCTACACCGACGACGCCGGCGGCCTGAGCGTCAAGACGTTCAACCCGGACTTCGACTCGTACAACGTCAAGAAGGAGACCGCCGCCGAATTCGCCTTCGATCCGGCCACGGGCAAGTTCGACGCGGCCACCACGCCGCTCAACACCGCTGAAGGATTCGGCCGGAAATGGGTAAAGGACTGGAACACGCACTTCACCTTGGAGGGCATCGGACCGGCGTGACGAGAAACACGGGTCTCGTGGTGGCGGCGGCGGGCTGCGCGCTGGCCGCCCCTGTAGTCGTCTGGTGGCTGCTGGGAGATCTGAGCGCGGCGGCCCCACCGGGCACCGAGCTCGACCATGCGGTCCGCCCGCCGGCCATCGATCCGTGGGCCGAGCGCGCCGCCGGCATCGCGGCGGTGCTGGTGACGGCCGGCACGCTGGCCCTGCTCGTACGGGCCTCCCGGCGCCGCCGGTTCGACCGCCGCTGGTGGGCGGCGCTCCTGCCGGCGCTGGCCGCGGGCGCCATCGCGGGAGCCGGTTGGCGGGTGGTGACCGCGGGGACGCTCGGCGCCAACATCGGCGCCGGGCTGACGATCATCCTGGGCGGCCCTCTCGTGGCCCTGCTCCTGCTGTGGGCACTCGGCTGGTCGGTCCGCCTCCTGGTGTCCAGTCGCTGACTTCGTCCGCTGACAGAAAATCGGCTTCTTGTAAACATCCATCCTGCGCGAAGCCTTCCTCCGGAATTGAGCAAGATCTGCTTCTGCATTCCCAGCCGTTTCGGGTCATCGTGAGGACGTCCCTCCCCCCGGCTTAGGAGCAGGTCCTCATGGCCAGACGATCCCGCGCCGCACTCACCTCCGTCGTCCTCTCCCTGATCACCGTGCTCGGCTTCGCGTTACCGGCGCACGCGGTGACCCTGCAGCAGAAACTCGCCGCGCTCTCCGGGTTCACCCAGCCCACCACCGCCAGCGCCGGCTCCTGGCGGGCCGCCTGGGAGAACCAGGCGGCGTGGGCCGACTACGCCTTCGACTGGTCGACCGACCTCTGCTCGAGCAGCCCCGACCAGCCGCTCGGGTTCGATTTCAGAATGCCCTGCAGGCGGCACGACTTCGGCTACCGCAATTACAAGGACGTGAGCCAGTTCCCGGCGAACAAATCACGCATCGATGACGCGTTCTACTTCGACATGAAGCAGGTGTGCTCCAAGTACTCGGGGGTCTCCAAGTCCACCTGCAACGGCCTCGCCTGGACGTATTACCAGGCGGTCAAGGAGTTCGGAAGCCTCGTCGTCACCGACGAGCAGATCCAGCAGGTGCAGCGGCAGGCGGAACTGGACGCCCAGAACGCCGAGAGCGCCGACGCCTGAAACACGTCGGGCGGGGATGCCGCCACCGGACCGACCGCCTCCGGCTCGACCTGCAGCCCGGTCTCTTCGCGTAGTTGACGGGCGGCGGCCACAGCCAGGTCCTCGCCGCTGTGCACCCCACCGCCAGGGGTGAACCAGGCCAGGTCCGGGACCTTGGTCGGCCCCTGCCCAGGAAGAGCAGGATCCGGTCGTGGTTGTCGATTAAGAGGATGCGGGCAGTGGGCGCATGATCGGTTCGGCTACGGCAGCGAGCCTATCGGGCGGCTCAGGAACGAGTGGCCGTAATGTGTCCTGCACAGCCGCGGCCTGGCCAGCTTGACGGGCAGGGTGGCCGACAACGAAGAAATCCCAGTTCAGAACCTGAACTGGGATTTCTCGAAGTGCGCCGCCAGGGACTCGAACCCCGGACCCGCTGATTAAGAGTCAGCTGCTCTAACCAACTGAGCTAGCGGCGCTTGCTGAGAGGAATATACCGGTGATCCCCAAGTTGGTCGAATCGGTATCAGGTCGGCCAGTCCGGCTAGAATAAAGTTCGGCCACGAGCTCCGGCAGACAGGATCATCGATGTTCGACTCCCCCGACGACGTGACGGAGCGGCTCGCCGCCGTGGACTACCTCTCCGACGACGCCATCTCCACGTCGGTGTTCCTGGCCGCGGCGCTGGGCAAGCCGCTGCTGGTCGAAGGCCCGGCGGGCGTGGGGAAGACGCAGCTGGCCAAGGCGGTGGCCATGGCGACCGGGGCCGAGCTGATCAGGCTGCAGTGTTACGAGGGCCTCGACGAGGCCAGGGCGCTGTACGAGTGGAACTACAAGAAGCAGCTGCTCAGGATCCAGGCCACGAGCGCCGACGACGACATCTTCTCCGAGGAGTTCCTGCTGGAGCGGCCGCTGCTGAAGGCGATCAGGACCGCGGGGCCCACCGTGCTGCTCATCGACGAGACCGACAAGGCCGACGTCGAGGTCGAAGGGCTGCTGCTCGAGCTGCTGTCCGACTTCCAGGTGACGATTCCGGAGCTGGGGACCATCGTCGCGACGCGCCGGCCGTACGTGGTGCTTACCTCCAACGCCACCCGCGAGCTGTCGGAGGCGCTCAAGCGGCGCTGCCTCTACCTGCACCTCGAATACCCCACCCCCGAGCGGGAGCGGGACATCGTGCTCAGCCAGGTGCCGGGCATCCGGGCCGACCTGGCCGAGCGGCTGGCCAGGACGGTCGCGACGCTCCGGGCGCTCGAGCTGAAGAAGGCTCCGTCGGTGGCCGAGACCGTGGACTGGGCGAACACGCTGCTCGCGCTCGGGCGGGAGGAGCTGGACGAGGCCACCGTGGCGGGCACGCTGGGCGTGGTGCTCAAGCACGCCTCCGACCAGACGCGGGCGGTCAAGGAGCTGGGGCTGCCGGATGTCGCTGGTCGATAGACATGTCGGGTTCGTGCAGGCGCTGCGCGAGGCCGGGATACCGGTGTCGGTGGCCGAGGGGCTGGATGCCGCGCACGCGCTGCGGGTGATCGAGCTGAGCGATCGGGAGTCACTGCGTGCCGCCTACGCGGCGACGCTGGTCAAGAAGCCCGCGTACAGGCCGGGGTTCGACGTGCTGTTCGACCTGTGGTTCCCGGCGTCGACGTCCGGCATGTACGCCCCACGCACGCATATGCCGATAAATCCGGAGAAGGCCTCTACCGAGGAGCTCCGCGACCACCTCGCCCGGCTCCTGACCGGCAGCACCGACCAGGAGATGCGCGAGTTCGCCCAGGCCATGGTCGGGCGCTTCGGCCGCCAGCCCACGACGAGCCCGGGGCGGCAGAACTGGTTCTCCTACAGCGTCATGCGCGCCCTCTCCCCTGAGACGCTGATGGCCCGCATCCTCCAGAACGTCCTCCAAGGCCAGGAGCGCGGCGGCCTGGCCGAGAAGAACGTGCGCAGGCGCGTCTACGACAACACCAGGCGCTTCGAGGACGCCGTGGCCACCGACGTGCGCCGCCGCATCGCCGAGGACTCGGGGATCGAGCGCATCGCCCGTTCCGCCGTACGCCCCCCGCTCGACCAGATCGACTTCCTCCGCATCACCAAGGCCGATCTGGCCCGGCTGCGCCGCGAGGTGTATCCGCTGGCCAGACGCCTGGCCACGCGCCTGACGATCAAGCAGCGGAAGGGCCGGCGCGGCCGGCTCGACTTCCGCAGGACCATGCGGGCCTCGCTGCAGAGCGGCGGCGTGCCGCTGACCACCCATTTCCGGCCCCCGCGCCCGCACAGACCCGAGCTGGTCATCCTCTGCGACACCAGCGACTCGGTCTCGTCGTTCGCGCACTTCACGCTGCTGCTCACGTACGCGCTCAGAGAGCAGTTCACCAAGGTGCGCGCGTTCGGGTTCGTGGACACGGTGGACGAGATCACCAGGTTCTTCGTCCCGGGCGCTGACGTGGTCGAGGCCATGACCAGGCTGGCGAACGAAGCCGACATGGTGCGCTTCGGCCGCACCAACTACGGGCACTCACTGGAGCGCTTCGCCGAGCGGTACGGCGACGCCATCGGCCCCAAGACCTCGCTGCTGATCCTGGGTGACGCCCGCTCCAACTACCAGCCGCCCGCCCTGGACGTGCTCAGGTCGCTCGTGGCCCGCACGCGCCACGCGTACTGGCTCAACCCGGAGCCCACGGCGCAGTGGGACACGGGAGACTCGGTCGCCAGTGAGTACGGCGCGGTCGTCCCGATGTACGAGTGCCGCAACGTCGCCCAGCTCACCGCCTTCATCGAGACGCTCGCCTGAGCGCACAAGCCGGTTTCGCCCGGCGCGTCAGGTGCGCTGGAGCTCCCTGGCCGCGGTGCGGGCCAGCAGCTCGATCTGCTCGTCGTTGAGCACGACGCCGTCGGCCGACTTGATCACCTTGGCCGCCAGCCGCGGCTTGAGCAGCGTCAGCC
>NZ_JBFAMX010000283.1:0-12682 GCF_040659615.1 Nonomuraea sp. NPDC049784 | reverse complement strand
TCCCGGCGCGGGCGTTCTGCCCCGCGTGCCGGACGGAGGCGTGGCACTGGCGGGAGGTGGAGCCCGAGGGGGTCGTGGAGAGCTGGATCGTCAACCATCAGCCGTTCATGCCGGGGTTCGGGGAGCCGTACGTGGTGGTGATGGTCAGGCTGGCGGCGGTGCCGGGGTGCTTCGTGTATGGGAACTGGCGCGGCGAGCGGCCACCGGAGCACGGCGAGCGGGTACGGGCCGCGTACCGCCGGGTCGATGAAGGGCTGACGCTGGTGGACTGGGAGGCTGCCGAGGATGACGGGAATCTGGATACTCATCCGGGGCGGCGCAAATCCTCCCGCTAGTTGACCTTGGTCCGGAAATTGGATTGGTACCGGAAAATCCCACCAGTCCCACCAGCACGAAGCAGCCCCCAGGTTGGGCTCCGAGGGTTGATGATGTGGCAGTAGGCGTCAACGCGGACGGCTCTGACTTGGCGGCGAGCGATGACTGGTTCGGACTTGGTGACAGGCATGGCCCGGAGGTCGCGGGTCACGAGCATGCCTGTCCGCCGGTCGCCGGGTTCACCACCCAGCCGGTCGTGCCTTGCCGTGACGGCGCCCGGCCACGCACACCTGAGGACCGTTTCCCTGGACAGAGGGCGGCCATGGTCGGCGGGTGGGGCCGGCCGTGCCTGCCGTACAAGATGGGGTTCTGAACGGCGCGGAGCGCCGTTGATCACGGCGGGAAGCCGGGCGTCGGTCGCGCGCGGTCCGCCTGGATCAGGAGCAGCGCCGGGTTCCCCGCAGAGGAAAGCGCGCCCTGGCGGGCGTGGGGGACCCGCCAGGACGCGCTTCCTGTCCCGTGAGCGACGGCGCCAGGACTCCGGCGAGGGATGGAGTCCTAGGCCGTTGGATCGCACACGGAGTCGATGGGGGAGTGTGAAAGCTCCTGCTGCCGGTAACGTGCGGCGATGCGTTGAGCTGCACCAACCGGGTCATCGATGGGGTGCGTGACGGGGGCGACACCCTCCTCATTCCAGACAAAGGATCCGTCAGTGCACCGCACGGTCAGCTCAGTCAACACCGATTGCTCGGATGCGCCGTTGCTCTGGTAGGTGTGGGTGAACCGCTGGCGAGGCAACCCGTAACGCAGTAAACGTGTTGCTTCGCAAGGGTCATGCCAGGGCAGGTACGGCGTACCCGTGCGGACCGGCAACATTGGCCTTCACCCCCTCACCGGCCTTTAGATGGATTTGTACCAACGAATGGATGATGGGCCGCGGTAGGGGGTTCGGTCAAGGGGTTGTGGCCTGCTAGAACCAGATCGTCTAAATTGTTGGAACAAAAGGGGTGAAAGTGGCAAGGTCGGTGCTGTATCAGCAGGTGGCTGCGGAATTGCGTCGAGCCATCTACTCGGGTGTCCTCGGCCCGGGCGCACAGCTACCGACCGAGGCGCAGCTCATGGAAGACCATGGGGTGAGCAGGAACACCGTAAGGCTGGCCCTGGGAGAGCTCGTCAATGAGGGGCTCGTTACGCGCACGCCGCGGCGCGGAACCGTGGTCAGAGATCGCAGACCGCTGCTGATCTACCCGCAGCGGGAGCTGGAGCCGCAACCTACTGGGGAACTGCGGGAAGCCTTCGCCTTTGCCGTGGCGCAGGAAGGCCGCGCGCCAAGCCAGTACATCGAGGTGCTGACGGTGTCTCCCGTCGAGGAGATCGCCAGCAGACTGGAGTTGGCGGACGGGGAGTTGGCGGTGGTGAGACGCCGTCTGCGTTTCGTGGACGGACAGCCGTACAACACCAACGATTCCTACTTCCCCCGTGATCTGGTTGCCGACTCCGAGATCGCCAGGCCCGGAGACATCGCGCGAGGGGCGAACCGGGTACTGGAGGAGCTGGG
This sequence comes from Nonomuraea sp. NPDC049784, assembly GCF_040659615.1. Lineage (NCBI taxonomy): Bacteria > Bacillati > Actinomycetota > Actinomycetes > Streptosporangiales > Streptosporangiaceae > Nonomuraea > Nonomuraea sp. NPDC049784. The sequence goes on along the minus strand of NZ_JBFAMX010000283.1, from coordinate 10,809 downwards.
GCATGCGCAGGTGCGCGTCGTGGACGACATCTGGGCTCGCATGCCCAACCAGGAGGAGGCCGAGCGCCTCCAACTAGAGCTCGGCACGCCGGTCATGGTCTACGTCCGCGTCGGATTCGACGTGGCGGACATGCCTGTGCGTGTCGCGGTGTCGGTGCTGCCCGCCGACAAACATCTGATCAGATACGAGCTCGATCGCCGCTAACGGGCTCGGGGTGAAGGGGTGATCCCGCCGGCCGGGCGCAGCGAGAAATAGCCGCCTCGCTGGCCATGGGGAGTCGTGCATACTCCCCTAAATCGCCATTTATCCATATATATCGGGTTGAGGCCCGATTTCCGGGCCTGCGCGATATCGCGTCATCACGCTGTGTATTTTCGCGCGCACCCAACGCAACGGGAGTTGTATTATGCACACAAACACCCTGCTTCACCCGCTCGCGCTCCGCAGAGCCGAACCCGAAGACCTTCCCGGCGTACTCACGCTGCTCGCGGACACCGCCGAGTGGCTCTATGCGCAGGGAGTGCGGCAGTGGCCGCGCGGGGGCTTCGGCCCCGAGCGGATCGAGCCCCTCATTGAGGAGCGGGTGCTGTTCCTGCTCGACGACGAGCTCAGATACCTCGACCCCGACGAATCGGCCCCGCCTGTAGCCACCATAGCCCTCGACGGCCACGCGGATCCGGAGTTCTGGACACTCGACGACGACCCCGGAGAGGCCCTTTATGTCCACAAGCTCGCCGTGGCCCGTCCCTGGTCCGGCAGCGGCCTCGGCGACGCCCTCCTCGACTGGGCCGGCGCCTCGGCCCACGCGGCGGGGCTGCCCTGGTTGCGGCTGGACTGCGCCAAGGGGAACCGGCGGCTGCAGGAGTACTACCGCCGCCGCGGTTTCCGCCACGTCCGCACGGTGGACCTTCCCCACCGCGCCTCGGGGGCCCTCTTCGAACGGTCCTCGGCGGATCTGTCCACCACGGCCTTCCGCGACCTCACGATGGCCGAACTGATCACCGCCTGACGCCCTTTGCCCACGGCCCACAGCCCGGCTGGAGCCCGACTCCGGCCGGGCTGTGGGCCCCGATCCGGTTGGCTTGGTTTCGGTTGGAGCCCCGGCCTGGGCTGATTACGGCCAGGGGGCGGGGCTGTCTCGGAGGCCGGGGGTGGGACATTTTGCTGTGATCTGCGGCGGAATGGTGCAGAGCACCATATAACCTCTCCTCCATGACCGGATCCCTGCTCGAGGTGATCGCGCTGAACGTGCGCGACGCCGTGGCCGCTGAACAGGGTGGAGCCGACCGGCTGGAGGTCGTCGCCGACATGGCGGCCGACGGGTTGACCCCGTCCCCGGAGACGGTCGCCGCGATCGCCGCCGAGTGCCCCCTCCCCCAGATGGTCATGCTCCGCTGCGACGCCAACTTCACCGCCGACTCCGACGTACTCGAGCGGCTGAGCCGGGACGCCAAGGCTTTGGCGCAGGCAGGGGCGGCGGGATTCGTGTTCGGGTTCCTCGACGGCTCGGGGAAGGTCGATCTCGCGGCCACGGAGGCACTCATCCACGCCGTCTCGCCGCTGCCCTGGACGTTCCACCGGGCCGTCGATCACGCGGCCGACGTCCAGGCGTCCTGGCGCGCCGTGCGGCTGCTGCCCAACCTCGCCACCGTGCTCACCTCGGGTTCGCCCAACGGGGTGGGGGAGGGGCTCCCGGTGCTGAAGACGCGCGCCGGGGCTGGTGACGGCTCGATCATCCTGGCCGGCGGCGGGCTGAAGCCGGCGCACGTCCCGGCGCTGCTCGACTACGGCATCCGCGCCTTCCACGTGGGGTCCGCCGTGCGGGCGAGCTGGTCCGACCCGGTCGAGTGGCGGCTCGTACGCCAGTGGCGGGCCCGGGTCGAACGCGACTGAGCCCCACCGGGTCTGGCGCGGTCACGACAGGGCCTCGTGAGGCGCCCCCGAAGCCGGGGCGGTCACGGCAGTGCCGCGTCCGCGCGCCTGAGGGCGGCCACCAGCGTACGAATCGTGGCCGGCTCGTCCATGACCCCACCCCCGGCCTCTCGCTGCTCCTCCCACGCTCTCACGCGCTCCTGGTACGCGTCGTACCGGGCGAGGTGGAAGGCGTAGACGGTGGCGAACCTGCTCACCAGGTGCGAAGGGTGCATGTCCCACCCTTGGTAGAAGCCGTGCCGTAGCGAGTGCCTGACCAGCTCGGCATGGCGCCGCCACAGCGCGTGCACGTCCCGCCTGAGGTCGGAGGCGGGCGAGGCGGCCAGCGACCCGTCCGACAGCTCCACTCCCGTGCCCGCGAACGCGGTCTGCATCACGTGCCGGGCATGGTCGCACGCCGGATGGTCGAGCCGCTGCTCGTGCGGCGGCAGCCCGATCGCGGCCGTGTAGTCGAACACCCCGAAATGCGCCGCGGCCAGCCGCCCGCCCAGCGACTCGGCAAGGTCCCCGCGCAGGAAGTGCAGCGTCTGCGGCGCCTCCACCTGCATCTCGAACCGCAGCGGCACCTCCAGTTCCGCCTCGAGCTGCTCCAGCACGTCCGCGAAGTGCCCGAGGTACGCCTCCATGAGGACCTTGGGATAGGTCACCGTGAACCCCGGCGGCAGCTCGCCGACGCGCTCGACCACTCCCGTGACGAACAGGTCGAGCGTGCGCACCGACCGCCCGGGATCCCCGTCGGCGAACGACTTGACCCGCGGCCCCCACCGCCGCGGCAGCGTGCCCGCCGCGTGCATCGTGGCCACCGCCTCGACGGCCTGCGCCACGTGCTCGTCCTCCACCGGGTCGGGCCGTACGCCGTACCCGTCCTCGAAGTCGATCCTCAGGTCCTCGACGGGCTCGGCGGAGAGCTTCTCGACCACCTTGGCGTGCACGGCGGCGCCCAGCCCGCCGGGCACCCCGAAGACGTCCGCGAGCGAGCCGGGATCGGTCAGGTGCGCCTTGACCAGGGACAACGCCTGATCGCCCCACTCGGAGACGGTACGGGCCGAGAACCGATCGGCCGGGACGTAGACGGTGTGGACCGGCTGCCAGCCCACGACGGCGGACGGATAGCGGGCCTGCTGGACCCGGTAGGCCTCCTCGAACCCCTCAGGAACGGCACGCACGGAGCATTGCCTCCAGGCCGACGAGCTTGACGCGTTCGCCCCGGCCCAGCGACCTGGCCAGCTCGGCCTCGGCCTCCTCGATCGCCCGCCACTCCTCGTACGTCACAGGACGCACCCCGCGAGCGGCCAGCAGCTCGTCGATGGACCCCCGGCTCGCCGGCACGCGGCCCGCGAGGTCAGCTAGGAGCGTGCGGACCGTTTCCGCCGCGTCGGACTTGTTGGTGCCGATCACCCCGGTGGGACCGCGTTTGAGCCAGCCTGCCACGTATTCGCGGTCGCGCACCCGGCCGGCCTCGTTCGGCACGGTCATGGTCTTGTCGGAGAACGGCACCCCGGGCAGCGGCACGCTCTGGTAGCCCACCGAGCGCAGCACCATGCCGACCGGCAGCGTCTCGAACTCGCCCGTCCCGACCACGTGCCCCTCTTCCGACAGACGGGTGCGTTCGAGCTTCAGCCCCTCCACCCGCTCGGTGCCGAGGATCTCCACGGGCCGCAGCCAGAAGCGCACGTCGAGGCGGCGCGGGCGGCCCACAGGCTCGCGGGCGGCCCACGACTGCAGGACCTTGATGTTGCCCTGGACCTGGCGCGGGAAGTCGACGCCCAGGACGACGGCCTCGTCGGGGCGCACGCAGACGTCGGCGTTGGCCAGCTCGCCCAGCTCGCGCAGCTCCTTGAGGGTGAACTTGGCGTGCTCGGGGCCGCGGCGGCCGATCATGTGGATGGCCTTGACCTGGCTCTCCTCGAGGCGCTCCAGCACGTCGTGCGGCACGTCGGTGGATCGCAGCTCCTCGTGGGTCTTGGCCAGGACGCGTACGACGTCCACGGCCACGTTGCCGACGCCGATCACCGCCACCTCGGAGCTGTCGAGCGTGAACCGTCCGGGATCGACGTCGGGATGCCCGCAGTACCAGTTGACGAAGTCGGTCGCCGCCACGCTGCCCGGCAGGTCCTCGCCCGGGATGCCGAGCCTCCTGTCGACCATCGCGCCCGTGCAGTAGACCACCGCGTCGTACGTGCTCAGCAGGTCCTCGACGGACACGTGCTCGCCCAGCGTGACGCCGCCGAGGAAGCGGACCTCAGGGAGCTCGAGCACCCTGCGCAGGTAGTTCGCGATCGACTTGATCGACGTGTGGTCGGGCGCGACGCCGTACCTGACCAGCCCGTACGGGGTCGGCAGGCGTTCGAGGACGTCGACCTCTACAGGCTCGGCCGACTGCTTCACCAGAGCCTCGGCCGTGTAGATCCCGGCGGGGCCCGAACCGATGACCGCCACGTGCAACGCCACGCTGCCTCCTAAGACTCGGTTACACGCGTCCCACCAGATGTAACCGGCCGGTGTGATCGATGTATCCCCGGTCGCCGGTCCGGATGAACCCGTCCCTGACGAATACCGAATGATCGGTCCTGCCAACGTAGCCGCTCATCACCGCTTTGGAGCGGAGGAGCGGCCAGGCGCCCGAGCCGTACGGGCGCGCGTCCCCCGAACCTATGCGCGGCCTCCCCGGCCAACAGGCGCAACATGGCAGCTCCTGGGGCATATGGCGTTAATTCGACCCTACTCCGCCCCGGGCCCGGCGTCGCGCCCTCAAACGAGCCTCCGCGCCTCGCATTCCCTCGCCCCCGGGGAAACCTCAACCGTCCCTCAACAGGACCTCGGCCGAAGTACGGAGCGCCAGCTTGTCGATCTTCCCGTTCACGTTCGTAGGAAGGGAATCCACCACGACGACCCGCTTGGGCACCTTGTAGTTCGACATGTTCTCCCGAGCCCATGCGAGCAGCGCCTCGGGATCGGCGGAGACGCCCGGCCGCGGCACGACGTACGCCAGGCCGGCCTCTCCAGTGGCCGCGTCCGGCACTCCCACGACGGCCGCCTGCGCCAGCGACCCCTCCCGCAGCAGCAGCGACTCCACCTCGGCCGGCGACACGTTGAACCCGTTGACGATGTAGAGCTCCTTCTTGCGGTCCACGATGGCGAGGTTCCCGGACGGGTCCAGCACCCCGACGTCCCCCGTGTGCAGCCATCCGTCCCGGTCGACGGCCTCGGCCGTCCTGGCGGGCTCGCCCCAGTAACCCCGCATCACCCCGTAGCCCCGCTGCAGGATCTCCCCGCGCTCCCCGGCGGCGACCTCCTTCCCGTCGTCGTCCACGATCAGGACCTCGATCCCCGGCACGGGCCGCCCCGTGGTCTCGGCGATCACGTCGATCGGGTCTCCGGCCCTGGTCATGGAGACGACCGTGCCCTCCATCAGTCCGTACGCGTTGATCATCCGCTCCAGCCCCACCCGCTCCACCAGCCGCGTGATGAGGCTGGACGGCACGGCGGCGGCGCCGCAGATGGCCACGCGCAGCGACGACACGTCCCAGGAGCCGCGGTCCAGCTCGTCCAGCAGCCGGTGGAAGAGGGTCGGCGGCCCGGCCAGGACGGTGATCCGCTCGGACGAGATCAGCGACATGAGCGCGTCAGGCGTGAAGATGGGGATCGGCACCATGGTCGCCCGGCGCAGGACGGAGGCGATGAGCCCGGCGTTCAGCCCGAAGCCGTGGCTGAACGGGGCGATGATCGGATAGCGGTCGCGGTTGTCCAGGGTGACGATCTCGGACCAGTCCCAGTAGCCGCGCAGGATCTGGGAGTGGTCGAGCATGACGCCCTTGGGCACGCCGGTCGTGCCCGACGTGGACATGATCTCGCACAGGTCGTCCGGGCGGATGGCGAGCGCCCGTTCCTCGGCCTCCCGGGCGGAGACCCGCGTGCCCAGCGCGGGTAAGTCGGACGGGTGGTGCAGGCCCGGGAGGGGCGGCAGAAGGTCGGCGAGCGGGGTCGCCGACGGTCCCGCGCCGGTGATCAGCACCTTCGCGCCGGTCTTCTCGATCATCTGGGCGGCCTCGATGCCCTTGTATCGGGACGAGAGCGGCACGATGACCGCGCCCGCGTCCCAGATCCCGAACGCGTGCCGCACCCAGTACGCCGAGTTCAGCCCCCATAACGCCACCCGGTCCCCGGGAGCGACGCCGAGGGCGATGAGGCCGCGGGCGATCTCGGCGGCCGCGGCCCTCAGCTCGGACAATGTCACCCGTGTGCCGCCGTCGGCGACCACGGTGGCGTCGGGGTGGTGTTCTGCCTGGTCGCGCAGCATGCGGGGGAGCGTTCCCCAGTCCGGCATCGGTGCCATCGGTTGCCCCTAGGTGATGAGAGCGCGGTCCCTTCCGAGGTGGTGGCCGCGCAGGTCGTTCACCGTGCCCGGCGCGCAGGTCTCGGAGACGTCCTGGGCGATCTCCACGTCGATCGATATGGGGGTCAGCGCCTGGACGGCCTGCCGGATCCTCGACTTCCACATGGGGTTCGCGACCAGGCTCGCCCGGCTGAACGTGACTGTGAGCACCGCCGCGTCCAGCGTCCCCTGCCGGCTGATCGCGAGATCCCAGCCGGCCACCCCGTCGATCTTCGACAGCGCCTTCTCGATGCGCGGCAGCGCCAGCCACACGCCTCTGACCAGCACGTGGTCACCCACCGTGTGGGCGGGCGCGGGTATGCCGAGGGGGCCGCCGAGCCTGGCGACCAGGCCGGTCCTGAGGACGGCGTCACCGGGTGGCGGGGTGACGACCAGCTCGGCGAGGCCGGCGGCGGGGTCAGGGGCGTCGTCCTTGGTCAGCGACGCCAGGCCCAGCACGCCGTCCGCGAGCGGCGTGAGCGGATCCGCCTCCGAGGTCCGCCACGCCAGGGCGCCGCCGGTGAACGGGCCGGCGAACACCTCCGTCACCCTGGACTCGAACTCGTCCGCCAGGTGGCTCATCGTCCGCTTGGAGGCGATCTCCCCGGTCAGGACGATGTTCCTGAGCCCGAGGTCCAGCGGGTCCAGGAGGAACTCCAGGTGCAGCCGGGCCAGGAAGTCCATCGCACCCGTGGGGGTGATGACCAGGGTGGTCGCCCTCAGCGCGGTCAGGGCATGGTGCAGGCGCATCCGGCCGCGCGGGCCCACATCGGCGGCGGCGCCGGCCATGTCGGCGGCGGCGGCCGTCCAGAGCGCTCCGGCGGGCTGGGCGAGGGCCACCACGACGCGGTCGCGCTCGCCGACGCCCGCCTCGCGCAGCGCCTGCGCGGTCAGGGCGTGGTCCCGAGGGTCCAGCGGGACGGCGCTCGACATGTCGGGGGAGACGAGCAGGAGCCCGGTGGCGGCGTGCGCGGCGGCGCCGAGGTCGTCACGGGTGAGCCAGAGGGTCATCAGACCACCACCTCCGTACGGGCCATCAGCGCGCCACCTCAGTCATGAACAGTGTCATCGAGTCGCACACCCGGTCGTGGGCCAGCCCGCCGACCTGTGCCTGGATGATGAGGTCCGTCGCCCCCGCCTCGGCGATCCTGGCCAGGGCCTTGCGCGAGCCCTCCACGTCGTCCACCACCACCATCAGGTTCTCGCGCAGCGTGGCCATGGACTCGTCGGGCGGCAGCCCGGCCGCGAGCTGCCCCAGCACCCGGTGCGTGGCGTGGCGGGCGTCGTAGTAGTCGGGCGGGGTGACCAGGTTGACCTGGCGGCGGATGTACCACAGGACGGCGTCGGCGGCCGCGGCGTTCGCCTCGTCGCGGGTGGGGGCGACATACCAGGGGATCATCAGCGCGACGCGCCGGCTCGCCGGGTCGAAGCCATGCTCCGCCAGGCATTCCCGATATTTCGTTATGTCGGCGGCCACGTCGTCGATGCCCTTGAGCATCGTCATGCCGAGCAGGTTGTACCCGTGCCTGGCCGCCGCCAGATACCCCTCCAAAGAGGTCGACGCCACCCAGACCGGGGGATGCGGCTGCTGGACCGGGCGCGGGTAGACGGCCACGTCGGGGATCTCGAAGAACTCGTTCGACCGGCTGATCGGCTCGCCGTCGGCCTGCCAGATGGCCAGGGTCGCCTCCAGCGAGTCCTCCCAGATCTGCCGCGACTTCTCGAACGGCCGCTGGAACGCCTGGTACTCCAGAGGGGACGCCCCCCGCCCCGTGCCGAACTCCACCCGCCCGCCGCTCAGCACGTCCAGCGTGGCGACGCGCTCGGCGGTGCGGATGGGCGACTGGAACGGCAGCAGCACCACGCCGAGCCCCAGATGGATGCGCTCGGTGCGCTGCGAGATGGCGGCCAGGACCAGGTCGGGCGCGGAGGAGTGGGAGAAGCCCCTGGTGAAGTGGTGCTCCACGAACCAGGCCGTGTCGAAGCCCAGCCGGTCGCCCAGCACGACCTGCTCGACCACGTTCCTGAACGCCTGCTGCTCCACTTCGCGGGTGCGACCGCGGACCTCCAGCTCATATCCCAGGCTGATCCGTAGGGACGTCATCGCGCCTCCGGCGAAATAGTGAACCAAGCGCTCGCTTGGTAGAGCGTATCAGCAGCGAACACTTGCGGGAAGGGCGCGGACCCGATCAGAGTGGATGCCTGTGAAGCGAAAGCACGCGCTGCGGCGGCCGAAGGACGAAACGCACTTCGACGTCGACGACGACTTCTCGCTCACCAGTGCCCGCAGATATGAGGCGTTCGGCCGGGTGATGGCCGCGCTCGCCACCGAGGCCGACTTCATCGAGTCGTGCCGCGATCTGACCTGGTGGCGCGGGTCCGACCACAGCTGGCACGTCGAGTGGCGCGACGGCCCGTACGCGTCCGAGGTGGCCGTCCTGCTCGCCGAGCAGGTGCGCGACCCCGACTACGACGGCCCGCTCGTCACCGAGGCCGGGCCGGCGAACGGCGGCTCGGCCGTGCTCGACGTGATGGGCGTGCGGTTCGAGCTGCGCGCGATCGACCCGATGGGGCGGGCCACCGTACGGGAGCGCCCCGGGTTCTGGCGCCTGGCCGAGGCGCTCGACACCACGCGCCGCACCAACGCCCGCCACCCGTGGGAGGAACTCCTCGGCGGCTAGCCACTTCCCCTCCGCCTGCTTCCCCAGACGTCCACTTCCGGTGCTGCTCCACCCTCTCCCCAAGGGACCTCCGCCGAAGTGCGGCCGGGCGGGCCGTTTCCAGTGCTGTTCCACCCTTCTCCCCGAGAGACCTCCGCCGAAGTGCGGCCGGGCGGCTTCTTCCGGTGCTGTTCCACCCTTCTCCCTGAGGGACCTCAGCCGAAGTACGGCGGGGTGGAGGAGAGCCGGACGGTTGTGGCGACGAGCGGAAGACAGCGCTAGCCGAGGACGCGGGCCGCGATACGAGCGCGATGAGCCTCCGGCGGGCAGAACAGCTGCGCATCCGAGGTGGCCCGTTTGAGGTAGCGGTGCGCGGGATGCTCCCAGGTGATCCCGATCCCGCCGTGAACCTGGATGCTTTCGCCCGCCGCGGCCAGATAGGCCTCCGTGCAGTACGAGCCGGCGATCGCCGCGAACACCTCGTCGCGGGCCGCCGCCCAGGCCGCCGACCTGGCCGACTCCACCAGCAGAAGCAGATCGGCCAGCTTGTGCTTGATCGCCTGAAACGACCCGATCGGCCGCCCGAACTGCCGCCGCCCCTTGGCGTGCTCGACCGCCATCTCCAGGCACCGCTGCGCCCCGCCCACCTGCTCGGCGGCCAGCGCCGCGATCCCGAGGTCGCGCACGCGGTCCCACGACGTGCCGTCGCCGAGCCGCCGTACCGGGGTGCTCTGGAAGGAGAGCTCCTGCAGCGGCCGGCTCTCGTCGATGGTCCGGTACGTCCTGCGCCGCGCCGGCACGGCCTCCACCAGCAGCCCGTCCACGTAGAGCAGCACCAGCTCGCCCTCAAGCGCGTACGGGACGACGCCGGTGAGCAGGCCGGACTCCAGCCGGAGAGCCCCGTCGCCGGGCAGGACCACGGTCGCCGTCGTCGAGCCGTCGGCCAGGTCCGGGAGCAGGTGGAGGGCCCCGCTCGCCTTGAGCGCCTCGACCGCCATCACCGCTGTCTGCAGGAACGGATGGGGCGACAGGGCCCGGCCCAGCTCCTCGGCCACCGCGGCCATTTCGGCCGGACCGCATCCCGCTCCGCCGTGCTCCTCCGGCACGAGGAGCCCCGCGATCCCCACGTCACGCGCGAACATCTGCCACGGCGCGCCCGGCCGGTCAGCGAGGTAGTCGCGGACGACGGCGCCCAGCTCATCGGGGAGTGCCACGAAGGCATCTTAACCAAGCGATTGCTTGTTTTGATATAGAGATGACCGAAATTTGCCTTTTCTGTACGGTCACATAATCTGACAGCGGTCAACCCAAGGAGTAAACCGGGGGATCGTTGACCAGGGAAATGGAGATGGACAACACCAGCATCGACTATGCCGACCTCGCCGAGTACGACCGGCGGCAGCGCTGCATCGAGCGCCACCTTGTGGCGGCCTTCCTCGGAGGATTCGCCATCGGGCTGGCCGGCATGTTCCTCGCCGGCAAGGGGCCCGGGTGGCTCGGCCAGATCTACGACCCGTACGTCTATCTCGCCCTGTCGCTGACCGTGGGGGCGACGGCGTCCGGGTTCGGCTGGGCGCTGCTGACGACGTTCCTGGCGGCCGCGTCCACGCTGGTGGCGGCCCTGGGTGCGAGCGCGCTCAGCGGCGACCTGGCCTTCGACGTCATCGGCGGCAGCGCCGCCGGGCTCAACTGGACGATCGCCCTGCTCGTCGTCCTGGGCCTGCTGGCGTACGCCACCCGCAGGGACGATGTCTGGGGCGACCTCGCGGCGGGCGCGGTCGGCGTGGTGCTGATCGCGGACGTGGACGACGAGGGCCGTCCAGGCCACGACTTTCCCGCAG
>NZ_JBFAMX010000282.1:0-12716 GCF_040659615.1 Nonomuraea sp. NPDC049784 | reverse complement strand
GTCGGCCAGGACGGCCGCGAAGATCCTGTCCCAGGTGCCGTCCGCCGACCAGCGTCTGTGCCGTTCGTACACCGTCTTCCATGGACCGAAACGCGTCGCCGAACTGCTGGCCGCCGCCATCAGGCCATGACGTCCCGCGTCCGGCGGGAGACCTGTGGCCCACTGTCCAGCAAGCAGCGGATGGGTGGCGCCGGCCCACCTAACCCCGGGCCAGCCGGAGAACGCCCCAGTGGCTGGTGTCCAGGTAGGCGCGGCCCGTGCTGTCGTTCCAGGTGACCGCGCTCGTGCGGGCGGCGCCCGTAGCGTCGTTGACCTGGACGTCGAAGCCCAGCAGCGTCCCTTCCGCCAGCCTGATCGTGGGCAGCTCTATGGCCGCCTCGACCACGTATCCGCCGGGCACCATCTTGGCCACCGCCTGCACGTGGTCCTTGACGCCGCCCGCGTCGAACGTCCCGCCGACCGTGACCCGGCCCGAGAAACTGACCCGGTACTGCCCGTCGTCGTCCTCGTAGCCCTTGGTCTTGCCGTTGCCCGGGTCCACGAAGATCTCGACGGAGTCCTGCTCCCACGCATTCGGGGACTCCTCGCTCAGCACCGGGTCGGCGACCTGGGCGAGGACGTACAGCGTGGACCCGCTCCACAGCGACCGCACCTTGGCGGTCGCGCCGGACGTGCCCTGGATCCAGGCGCCGGTGCGGATCTCCGGCGCGGCCGACCAGGCCCGGTCCACGACGCCGTCGAGCACGGGCGCGCAGTGGGCGGCTGAGGTGAGCTTGACCGCGGGCACCGGTGTCACCTTCCCGTTCCAGACGGTCTCGCCGGAGGAGTCGTGCACGGTCACGTTCACGTCCGTGCCCGTACCGACCAGCGCCTCGACGCGGTACCCGGTCGCGGTCCGCTGCACCGCCGCCTTCGGACCCCCGCTTCGCCCGACGACGTACGGCGTGCCGTCAACGGTGAACGTCACCCGGTCGTCCTTGCCGACGGTCGGATCGGTGACCTCGGCGAGCAGGTAGAGCCCCTTGGCGGACGAGCGCGCCTGGAACCCGGCGGACACGTCGCCCACGCGCGCGAGCGGCGAGTCGGGCAGCAGGTCCCACTCGAGGTCCCGCTTGCCGTCCACCTTGGGCGTCCCGGCCGGCGCCTCCAGCCTCCGTACCAGTGGCGCCAGCCGGGACGGGTCCACGATCCCCCAGTAAGCGGGCTTGGCCTGCAGCTCGTCGTCGAACGGCAGCGGCGCGTTCAGCCGCGGGATCGGCCACGACCGCAGCCAGCTCACGTCGTCCGACTCGCCCCACACCGTCACCGAGCTGAGCTTCGCGGCCTGCCGCCGGAAGACGTCGAACAACTCCTTGTAGCGGTGCCCCTGCTGGACGAGCAGCTCGGGGGGGATCGTGTCGTACGAGGAGGAGAAGTCCGTATAAATGCTGACATCTAGCTCGGTGACCTGCTGGTCCACGCCGAGCGTGGCGAAGCGCTCGATCGTGGCCTCGACGGAGGAGGCGGGCGGCTGCTCGATGTTCAGGTGGAGCTGGTGGCCCACGCCGTCGATCGGCACACCCTCCACCTTGAGCCGCTTGACCAGCGCGTACAGGGCCTCGCGCTTGCGGGGGAACTCGGTGTTGTAGTCGTTGATGAAGAGCTTGGCGTCCGGGTCGGCCTCGTGCGCGACGCGGAAGGCCGTGCGGATGAAGTCGAGGCCGGCGATCTCGTACCACTTGGAGCGGCGCAGGCCGTCGGGCTGGTTCTCGTCCACGACCTCGTTGACCACGTCCCAGACCTTGATCTTGCCCTTGTACCTGGTCACGAGCGTGCGCACGTGCGTCTCCAGGCGCTTGAGCAGCAACTCCTTGTCCGCGTCCTGGAAGACCCAGTCGGGGGTCTGGCTGTGCCAGGCGAGCGTGTGGCCGCGGATCGTCATGCCGTGCCGGATGGCGAAGTCCACGAGGTAGTCGCCGTCGGCGAAGTTGAACTCGCCCTCCCTCGGCTCGGTGGCGTCCCACTTGAGCTCGTTGCCGGGCGTGACGCTGTTGAAGTGCCTGGCCAGCAGCTCCCCGTGCACGCCGAGCGTGTCGGGCCTGGTGAACGCCGACCCCATGACGAACGGCACCTCGTCCTTGAGCGCGGGGATGTCGGTCTGGATCGGCTTGGGCTGGACGTACGTCATGGAGAAGTCGTCCAGGTAGAAGGGGAACGTGCCGCCGTCGGACTCGACGTACAGGCTGAGGAAGTCGACGTCGTACGCGAGCGTGTACGTGCCGGACAACCGCACCCACTCCCCGGCCGGCACGTCCTTCGGCGAGACGACGCGCTCGTAGCTCGGGGTGCCGCCGCTCCCGCGCTCGATCGACAGCCCGAGCTTGCCCGCCGCGGTGTCCGGCCCGAGCCGCACCCACACCGACAGGGCGTACTTCTCGCCCTTGGCCATCCGGCCGAGCACGTTCAGCGCGGGGCCGTCCCAGGAGGCCGACCGGCCGCTCACCGCCAGCGCGCGGCTGCCCGCGTGGGCGGCCGCCGTACTGGACTCGAGGACGGCAGCGGCCCTGGGCGCCCAGTCCTGCGCGGTGCCGTCCTCGAAGTCGCTGCTGATCGGCTCGCGCGTGGGATCGCCGAGCGGGGTGATGACGATGTCGTCCAGGTAGAACTGGCCGGTGGCGTCGGAGCTCTCGGCGTAGAGCTGCAGGCCGGTGGATTCGGCGGTGAAGAGGTAGTTGCCCGAGAGCCGTACCCATCCGCCGTCGGTCACGGTGGCCGCCGCGACCCGCTCGTACGTGGTGTCGCCTCCGGCCGGGGTCCGCTGCACGGTCAGCGCGATCGTGCTCGACGGCTGGCCGCTCACCAGCCGGGCGTACGCGGTCACGGTGTAGCCGACGCCCCTGACGAACGGCTCGTTGATCGACGCGCCGTGCCACGTGGCGGTCCTGCCGGTGGTCAGGAGGCTGCTCGTCCCGCCGTGGGCCGCGTCCGCCGTCACCTCGACGGAGACGCCGCCGCCGCGCGGACCCCACCCCTGGGTGGTGCCGTCTTCGAAGTCGTACGTGAAGTCCGCCGCGGCGTGCGCGGAGACCGCGGGCACGAGGCATAACAGGGCGGCGGCCACCAGGGCTCGAAGAGTGCGCACGATGCTCCCGATGAAAGTTTCAGGGAAACGCCGATAAATATCAGGCGGACTGTAGATGCGGCGGGCTTCAACGGTCAAGATCGCCCGTGATCCTGCAATCGATTGTTGCAGCAATAGTGCAGTTTCACAGCAGTCCATTGACGGGGGAGGGGATTACGGATGCGTTTCATGCAACCGATTGCCACACCCTCGGCGGGGTTGCCAAGCGATCACTGCGAAGGTCAACCTGCGCGCCCTCATCCTGGCGGGAGCCGGAGCAGGGCACCTTCGCTGACCTCCGAAGGGGGGAGTAGCGCGGCCACCTTGAGCCGCCCTGCTGCCCGCCCTCTTCGCCTAACCTCGAAGACATGGACAGGGAGAATCCGCTCGGCCAGTTCCTGCGCGCCCGCCGCGAGCTGCTCCAGCCGGAGGACGTCGGCGTCGCGATCGGCGTCCGGCGCCGCGTGGCGGGGCTGCGCAGGGAAGAGGTCGCGCAGCTCGCGGGCGTGAGCACCGACTACTACGTACGGCTGGAGCAGGGGCGCGAACGCCATCCCTCCGCCCAGGTGGTCGACGCGCTCGCTCAGGCCCTGGCCTTGGAGGAGGACGCGGCCGCGCACCTCCACGAGCTGGCCCGCCCGGTCCGGCGGAGGCGGCCGTCCACCAGGCGGGAGAAGGTCAGCCCCAACCTGCTGCGCATGATGGAGCGCTGGCCGCACACCCCGGCCGTGGTCCTGGGCCGCTGCCTGACCGTGCTGGCCTCCAACGCGCTCGGCAGGGCCCTGTTCGACGGTCACGCCTACAGCGGGGACCTGGTCCGGCTGGTGTTCCTCGATCCGGACGCGCGGGAGTTCTACCCCGACTGGGACCGGGTGGCGGTCAACACCGTCGCCGGGCTCCGGGCGGCGGCGGGCGCCGACCAGGACGACGCGCTGCTGATCGAGGTGGTCGGCGAGCTGTCGGTCAAGAGCGAGCACTTCCGCAGGCTCTGGGCCCGCCACGACATCCGCCAGAAGACCCACGAGACCAAGCGCTTCCGCCATCCCCTGGTGGGCGAGCTGACCCTGCACTATGAGTCGCTGACCATCAACAGCGCACCCGGCCAGCAACTCGTCGTCTACCAGGCCGACCCGGGCGGCCCGTCGGAAGAGGCGCTGTCCCTGCTGGGTTCCCTGACCGCCGTTTAAACAGCTGTCCGCTGATCGCACCTGGCCGAATGTTGGCCGAGGTGCTATTTCGCCATGCCCCATCTACCTGGAGATATACAACTCATGTCCGTTTGGTTCATCACCGGCTGCTCCACCGGCCTGGGCCGCGCGCTGGCCACCGCCGTGCTGGAACGCGGCTGGCGCGCGGCGGTCACCGCCCGCGACCCCCGTCAGGTGGCCGACCTCGTCGCCGAGTACGGCGACCGCGCCGTGGCCCTGCCGCTCGACGTCACCGACAAGGCCCAGATCGCGGAGGCGGTCAAGCAGGCGGACTCCGCCTTCGGCCGCATCGACGTCCTGGTCAACAACGCCGGTTACGGCTACCTGGCGGCCGTCGAGGAAGGCCAGGACGACGAGGTCCGCGCCTTGTTCGACACCAACGTGTTCGGCCTGATCGACGTCACCAAGGCCGTCCTGCCGGGCATGCGCGCCCGCGGGAGCGGCCACGTCGTGAACGTCTCCTCGCTCGGCGGCCTGGCGGCGTTCGGGGCGACCGGGTACTACCACGCCACCAAGTTCGCCGTGGAGGGCATCTCCGAATCGCTGGCGGCCGAGGTCGCGCCGCTGGGCATCAAGGTCACGATCGTCGAGCCGGCGGCGTTCCGTACGAACTGGTCCGGCCCTTCCATGCGCGAGTCCCCTGTCCGCATCGACGACTACGCGGAGACCGCGGGCGTGCGCCGCACCTCCACCCTGGCCACCTACGGGCACCAGCCAGGAGACCCGGAGCGCGCGGCGGAGGCGATCATCGCCGCGGTCCAGGCCGGCGAGCCGCCGCTGCGCCTGCTGCTCGGCCAGGCAGCGTACGACATCGCCTGTGCCCGCCTCGACGCGCTCAGGGCCGGGTTCGAGGCGTGGCGCGACGTCACGCTCAGCACCGACTACCAGGGGAGCTGACCCACATGACGAAGATCGTTCTGGTCACCGGCGCCAGCAGCGGCATCGGACAGGCCACCGCGACGCGCCTGGCCCGCGAGGGACACCACCTGGTCATCGGCGCCCGCCGCGAGGACCGGCTGACCGCCGTCGCCGAGGCCATCCGGAAGGACGGCGGCAGCGTGGACGTGCACCGCCTCGACGTGACCTCTCGCGAGGACGTCGTGAACTTCGTCGACTTGGCCGCCAAGCAGCACGGCCGGGTCGACGTCCTGGTCAGCAACGCGGGCGTGATGCCCTTGTCGCGGCTGGACTCGCTGCTGGTCGAGGAGTGGGAGCGGATGATCGACGTGAACGTCCGCGGCCTGCTGTACGGCATCGCCGCGGCGCTGCCCCACTTCCAGCGGCAGGGAGGCGGTCACTTCGTCACGATCGCCTCGATCGGCGCCCACCAGGTGGTGCCGACGGGCGCGGTCTACTGCGCCACGAAGTACGCCGCCTGGGCGATCACCGAGGGCCTGCGCCAGGAGCTCGACCCCAGCATCCGGGTCACCACGGTCTCCCCGGGCGTCGTGGAGTCCGAGCTCGCCGGCACCATCACCGAGCCGGGCGCGCAGGAGGCGATGCGCGTGTACCGCGCGGCGGCCATCCCGCCGGACGCCATCGCCGACGCCATCTCGTACGCGATCAACCAGCCGCCGGAGGTGGACGTCAACGAGCTGATCATCCGCCCGGCCAGGCAGCGCTGAGCGGCAGAGGGCGTGCCACAGGAGCACGCCCTCTGGCGCGGCGTCAGCTGTCGTAGGCCCTGACCTCCAGGAGGCCTACGGAGTTGCTGCCGTTACCCGTGAGCAGCACCCGCAAGCGGGTGGTGCTCGTGGCGGTGAAGGTGACGCTGTTGTAGGCGTTCTTGGTCAGCGTGTACGCCGACGAGCCCGGCACGTCCACGTACGCGCTGCCGTTCCAGTACTGCAGCTTCCACGACGCGGGCATGTCGATCCCCTCGTCGTCGTCGAAGAAGTACACCTCGGCGCGCTTCAGGTTCTGTGCCGAGGACCACGTCAGGTCCACCCACTGCTGCCCGGTCTCCGGCCAGCAGCCCCAGCGCGGGTTGACGGTGTCGTTGGACGACGGCGGGTCGATCCCGTCGTTGACCGCGGCCACGCTCTCCCACGACGAGGTGTACGACGCCGACGGCGTGGCCGACGACGCCAGGTTGGTAGTGGGCGGCTGCTGCACCCCGCCCCGGTTGTAGACCTTGACCTCGGTGAGCCCCGTCCTGGCCCCGGAGGCGGCCGTGGCCAGCACCCGCACGCGCTGCGCGCTGATCGCGGGGAACTGCACCACGTTGTAGTTGGCCTGCGGCGCCGACGGCGTCTTGGCCTGGCTGGGCACGCTTACCCAGGCACTGCCGTTGTAGTACTGGATGTCATACGACGCCGGCGCCCGGTAGGTGGCGCTGGCCGGCCGGCTGTCCTTGAAGTAGAGCCGCACCTCGTTGAGCGTCTTGGCGGAGCCGAGGTTCAGCTCGTACCAGTCCTGCCCGGCGGTCGTGCCGCCCCAGAACGGCTCGTTGATCGGGAACCCGTCCACGGCGCCCGCGGTGGTGCTGCCCGAGGCGGTGGTGGAGGCCGTGACGGTGGCGCCCGCGGCGAGGTTGGTGAGGTCGGCCGTCAGGTCGACGCCCGCCTTGGCCAGCATGTCGACCATGCGGGTGCTGGACTGGACGACCTGCGTGGGCGACTGGAGCCCGGGCACGGCCACGTGGTACGTGACGGTCCCGCTGGTGGTGACGTTACCCGTGGCCGGGTCCCACGTGAACGGCACGAGCGACGACACCGTGGCCGCCCGGCTGCCGTTGATGTAGATCGAGTAGCCCTCGGGCACTCCCGGGTAGCGCACGACGCCGTCGGCCGGGTCGTCCCAGACGATGGTCAGGTCGGCGTTGCGGTAGCGCAGGTTGTTGACGGTGAAGTGGGTCCAGCCGATGTTGATCGGCGAGAGCTCCACCTTGGCGTCGTTGCGCGGCCGCAGCCCGGCGACGTCCTCGATCACGGTCCAGTTGCTGCTGCCCAGGATGTTGTGGTGGATCCACGAGCGGTAGGTGATGGAGGAGCCGTTCCAGTCGGCCCAGAACTCGTTGGCGTCCGGATACTGGGTGTTGCCGTTGATGTACTGCGCCCAGGCGTTCCAGTAGAGCAGCTTCTTGTACCAGGTCGAGTCGATCCACTGGTTGGGGTAGTTCCGCAGCACCGAGGAGAGCAGGCGGAACTGCACGGTGGAGTTGATCGTGGAGAAGTTGTTGCTGCCGGTGCCCGAGGCCGCCTTGTCGGCCTGGTTCGCGGTGTAGAAGGGGAAGATCGGATACTGCGCCGGATCGTTGAAGAGGCGCAGGGCCTGCTTGTACGTGTCCGTGTTCGGGATCGCGCCGACCGAGAACGGGTAGTAGTTGTTGATCTCTTTCCACGGCACCCACTCGTTCGTGGACTTCAGCCGGTGCTCGAACAGCTGCCTGTTCGGGTTCCACAGCACGTTGACGATGGCGTTCTGGATCTGCGTGGCCAGCGTGCGCATCTCGGTCGCTTTGGCCGTGTTGCCGATCGCCTCGTACGCCTGCGCCGCGGCCAGCGCCCCGCTGTACTGGTAGGCGGCCTCGGCGCGGTCCATGTTGCCGCTCTTCCAGTGGAAGGAGACGGCGTCGGCGTCGTTGCCCGTCAGGGCGCCCCAGTCGTACTCGATGAGCTTGTTGTTGTCGTGGTCGTAGTAGGCGAGCTGGCCCTTGACGTCCTGCTCGGCGTAGCGGGCCAGGTTCGCGGCGATGGCGGGCTGGCCACCGTGGATCTGGTAGCTCTTCCAGGCCGCCTCGCCGATGTACTGCGTGTAGCTGTTCGACCAGTTCTCCGGGTCGCCCGGGTTGTCCAGGAAGCGGCCGTTCTTGGAGACCTGGCCGACGCTCAGCCAGTCGCCGTACGAGTAGATCGGGTTACGCAGGTACTTCAGGTCGTCGATGTGCATGGGCTGGGTCAGCACGATGGCGTTGTTGTAGCCCAGCGCGCCCTCGACGGAGGTCGGGAACTGGAACGTCTGCCCGGGGATGTCGGCGTCGAGGTTGTTGAAGCGCATCAGCCACCAGCGGTAGTAGATGTTCTTCTTGATCGCCGGTTCGGGCACGTCGATGTAGGGGATGTTGTCGGCCCACCACTTGTTGTAGGCGCGCACGTGCGTGGCGAACGCCGTGTCGGGCGTGTAGCCCGCGTAGGCGTCGTAGTCGGTGCGGGAGGCGGGGATCTCGTTCGTGACGAACCCCATGACGACCTTGACGGTGACCGTCGCCCCCGCCGCGATCGTGACGGACCTGTTGAGCCCGCCGCTGGAGACCGTGAACCCGTCGCCGGTGAGCCTGGGGTAGATCGTGGTGAGGTTGTTGTAGGCGTTCACCTGGCCGGTCAGCTCGCTGCCGCTGCCGGTGGTGGCGTACGGCGAGGTGGCCCGCAGCTGCAGCGTCGTCGAGGCGGAGCCGCCGTTGGTGATGGCCAGGTTGGCCACGGCCACGTTGTTCTCGGTGATGAACTTCGTCTGGTTGACCGTGATGGAGCCGCTGGTGTGCCGGCTCTTCCAGTAGCTGGGCGCCTGCCAGCGCGAGCTCACTTGCTCGGTGAAGGTGCCAGGGGTGATGGCGACGGTGAAGGCGTTGTTGTTGCTGATGCTCTCCCAGTACGCCACCTGACCGGCGAAACCGAGCGTGCCGGGCGTGTGGGTCTTCATGAACAGCGCCCGCCCGCGCGACATGAGCCACGTACCGGCCGGGTCGTCGCCCGAGCGGGCCAGCAGCCGGTCCATCCAGAAGTCGGTGCCGGAGCTCTCGGCGTTGTAGATCGCCTGCATCGTGTTGCCGGGCGTGTACGACCCCGGCGGAGCGGGGACGGCCGGGCCGTTGAACGTCGGATAGCCGATGGTCTGGTCCGCCTGCGCCGGCAACCCGGCGATGAGTAAGCCCGCCACGAGCAGCAGGGCGAGTAGGACACGCCTCATGAGAAGGCCCTCCATTCGAGCACGCCGGTCGAGTAGCCAGACTTGGAGGTGATGTTCAGCCGCAGCCGGGTCGTGTTGACCGAGGTGAACGTCGTGGTGTTGAAGGTGTTGCCCGCCACGCCGCAGGACGACTGGCCGGGCACGTTGACGTAGGCGCTGCCGTTCCAGTACTGCACCTGGCAGGAGGCCGGCAGGTCGATGCCCAGGTCGTCGTCGAACCAGTAGGTTTCGATCTTGGAGATGTTCTGGGCGCTGGGCCAGCGGTACTCGATCCACTCGGTGCCCTGGTGGTCCCAGTTGCCGTAGGCGCCGTGGCTGTGGTCGGCCGAGTTCGCCGGGGTGTAGCCGTCGTTGATCGCCGCGAGCGTCTCCCACGACGACACATAAGAGGTGTACGGGGTAGCGCCGGCCGCCAGATTGCCCGGAGTGGTCGGCCCGCCGGTCTGGACGACCTTCTGCATGGTGCCGTCGGCGTTGAAGTAGAGCTTGTCGATGGTCACCGAGCGGCGGAAGTCACCTCCGCCCGGGGCGCCGGCGTTGTGGTAGACCATGTACCACTGGCCCTTGTACTCGATGATCGCCGGGTGGTTGGTGGTCGAGCTGACCTGGTCGAGCACGACGCCCCGGTGCGTCCACGGGCCCAGCGGGTTGCTCGCGGTTGCGTAGCGGATGCAGGCATAGCCCGGCGCCGAGCAGGCCGAGTCGTTGGCCGAGTAGGCGAGGTAGTAGACGCCGTTGCGCTTGAACATCCAGGGCGCCTCCCAGAAGTTCGTCACGCCACTAGGGGTGACCACCGAGCCGTTGAGCGAGGTCATGTTGGAGTTGAGCTTGGCCGCGCGCAGGCCGTAGTAGGAGCCCCAGTACATGTAGACCTGGCCGTCGTCGTCGGTGAAGACGGTCGGGTCGATGTTGAGCGGCGAGGAGTTGGGGGTGCTGTCGCTGATCAGCGGGCCGCCCTTGGCGTCGCGGAACGGGCCGAGCGGGGTGTCGCCGACGGCCACGCCGATGTCCATCCAGCCGGCGCCGTTGCCGTTGACCGGGACGTACCAGTAGTACTTGCCGTCGGCGCCGCGCTCGACCTCGCCCGCCCAGGCGTCGGCGCCCGCCCAGGAGAAGTTCGAGATCGAGAGCTTGGCTCCCTGGTCGGTGAAGTTGGTGGCGTCGGTGGAGGTGAAGACGTGCCAGTCGCGCATGACGAAGTTCGTGCCGCCCGCCGGGGCCTCGTCGTGGCCGGTGTAGAGGTACAAGGTGTCGCCCACGACCAGCGCGGCCGGGTCGGCCGTGTAGATCGCGGTGGTGATCGGCGCGCCCGCGTTCGCGGGCGTCGCGTTGCCGATGATGAGCACGAGTGCCGCGGTGAGGGCCGCTGCCCAGCGTCGTCTCATGAGTTCGCCCCTTACAATCCAGCGATTGCTCGTGTTAGCGCTAACAGGGATCGAAGCGGTCAACCTAAAAGGTTTTCGGGAACGTAGAACGGCCGGGCGAGGCTGTCAATCGGCCGTCTCAGCCGCGCGCACGTGCCGTGAACTGCGGATTCCTGGGGCCGCCTTCGCTGATCAGCTATGGAGCAGCTCAGTCACAGTTTCATATCGCCGAAAAGGCTTTCGGTGAACTCATGAAACGTTCATCCGGCACAAAGGGCACACCAAGGACCCGCCACTTACCGTGAGGTCCCGAAACATCGGACACCCCCAGAAGGAAACGCAGTGGGACACGATCACGAAGGCCAGCGGGTCAGCCGTCGGAGGCTGTTCGCGGGCATCAGCTCGCTCGGGCTCGGCAGCCTGCTGGCGGCCTGCTCCAGCGCCGAGGGCACGGCGACCGTCACCACGTCCACAGGAGCGAGCGTGACGCCCACGGCGACCACGGCCAAGGACCTCACCTCGCTGTTCGCCGGAGCCGGCACCTGCAAGCTGACCAGTACCACGACGCAGGGCCCCTACTACTTCGACGCCGACAAGATCCGCAGCGACATCCGCGAGGACAAGCAGGGCGTGCGCCTGCGGGTGGCCGTCAAGGTGCAGGACAGCGAGACGTGCAAGCCGCTGAGCAACGCGGTGGTGGAGATCTGGCACTGCGACGCGGCCGGGCTCTACTCGGGAGCCGAGGCTCAGTCGACGGGCGGGGGCGGCGGCAACCCGCCCGGCGGGAACCCGCCCGGCAATCCCCCGAGCGGCGCTCCCACCGGCGCCCCGCCGAGCGGCGGCCCGGGCGGCGGGCCGGGCAACGGCGGCGGCGACATGGCGGATCTCACTCCCACCGACGACAAGCGCTACCTGCGCGGCGCCCAGGTCACCAACGGCGACGGCATCGTGGAGTTCACCACGATCTGGCCGGGCTGGTACCGGGGGCGCACGATCCACATCCACGCCATGGTCCACTTCAGCAACCAGCGCGTGCTGACCACGCAGATGATGTTCGACGAGTCGCTCAACAGCAAGGTCATGGCGGCCTCGCCGTACTCCGAGCACACAGGACGCGACACGTTCAACAAGAACGACAACATCTACGACGACAGCATGCTGATGAAGATCACCAAGGAGGACGACGGCTACCTCGGCGTCATCGTCTTCTCCGCCGACTCCGACAAGGACGGCGCCTAGACTCTGCGCACCACGTGCAGCAGATACTCCCTCCTGTTGAGCGGGTTGTGGTCGGTACGCGGGCGCTCCGGGGCCGGGCCGCGTACGGGCTGGTAGCGGTGGAAGTCGCACTCCAGCATGCCCTCGCCACGCGTCAGCCCGGGGAGCTGCCGCTCCAGCTCGTGCACCCGGGCCGCCGGGATCTCCCCCTCCACCAGGCCGGGCGCCCGGGTCAGGGGGACGGCGCCCAGGCGGGCCAGCACGGGCAGCACCGGGCCGAGCGTGTCGGCGGGCAGCTCGAGCCGGAAGCTGTGCATCGGCTCGAACACCCTGGTCCCGGCCCGCTTCAGCGCGCTCATCAGGACCAGCGGCGTGAGGTTGCGGAAATCGCCGGCGGTGCTGGACATGCTCTTGTCGAACACGCCGCCCGAGTGGCTCTGCCTGGCCCAGTAGCCGGAGTGGGTCAGGGTGACCACGCAGTCCTCGACCTGCCAGCCGTGCAGGCCCTGCCGGAGCGTCTCGCCTACCGTCTCCTCGATCGTCTTCATGAACGAGTACGGCAGCGAGCCCAGCTCAACCCCCAGCCGGAAATCCACCCCGCCGCCCGCCGGGCCTGGCTCGACGCGCAGGCCGACGGTCGCGAGGAACGGGTTGGGGTCCTTGCCGATCAGCTCGAACGACTCGCCGCTGCCGATCGGGCGTTCGACGCAGATTGTGGTCGTCTCGCGGAAGGCGACGTCGAGGCCGAAGTCGTTCATGAGCGTGGCCTGGATGACCTCTTTCTGCACCTCGCCGTAGAGGGAGACGGAGACCTCCTGCCGTAGGTCGTCCTGGCGCAGACCGATCAGCGGGTCCTGCTCGGCGAGCTGGGCGAGCGCGAGGTGGAGCAAGGACGTCCCCAAGGAATGGGACGCCGAC
>NZ_JBFAMX010000281.1:0-12731 GCF_040659615.1 Nonomuraea sp. NPDC049784 | reverse complement strand
CTCCGCACCGGCCAGCCCGGCGACGATGTTGACCCGCCGGCCGGTGGGAGGCGCCGCCGGGCGGTCGCAGTAGTGCTCCTGGGGGTAGTACGGGAAGTGCCGCCCCATCCAGAGCAGCCGTCGCATGACGTCCCAGGCGAGGGACGGTTCACCCTGCTCCCAGAGCGTCAGGGCCAGCTGCGGGCCTTCCCCCGTGTACGCACCGCCGCCTGACCAGTCGGTGTCGCCGAGCTCGTAGTGCAGCCGGTCGTCCGCGGCCACGGCGCTGACGCCGTAGGGCGCGAGGAAGGAGCCGTCACGCAGCCGCCCGAGCATGGCGCGGGCCATCTCCGGTGTGCAGGCGCCGTTCCGCATCGCGTCGAACGCCTGGACATGCTGGACGAGCTCGGTGTGCCCGTCGGGGTAGCGGCAGCGGAACCAGCCCTCGCGCTCATCCCACAGTTCGCGGGCGATCGCGCTCCTGATGTCGCGGGCACGGGAGCGCAGGTCGTCGACCGGCAGCCGCGCGCCGGACACCTCGGACAGCTCGGCCAGCCGGTCGAGGCACCAGGCGCGTTCGGCGTTGGGGCTGGCGACCACGTGCTCCCAGCCCGTGCTGCGCATCTCCAGCAGGTTGTACTGGCTGCCGTAGTCGCGCAGTACCCCCGCTGGGGTGAAGCGGGCGTCCAGACCCTCGACCAGGTCGTGGAGCTGGGTCACCAGGGCGGGGGGGAGGCCGAGGTGGGCGGCGACGGCGGTGGCGAGGGTGACCAGGGACCAGCCGCTGTACGCGTACGGGACGCCGAGGCCCGTGCCGTCGGGGGCGATCGCGTAGTGCCGGGTGAGATCCACCTTCATGATCGATTCGAGGACGCCGGTGGTGTCGTCGCCGAGCATGAGGGTGAGCAGGTGCGGGGCGTACCCGCCGGTGTCCCACGCGTAGGCGCAGAGCGCCCCGCCGTCCACGCCGGACGTGGCCACGAAGGGCGAGGTGATGAAGCCGGGGTTGTCCCAGAGGCAGACCAGCCCGCTGGTCAGTGAGCCGCGCCAGTACGCCTCCAGCCCGGGGATGTCGCTGGACAGCCGTGGCACGCGCGCCAGGGCCCGGGCCAGCCGGTGCTCCGACCGCCCGGTCGCCTCGGCGGCCAGCCCCCGTGGCCGCCCGGACGGCGTGCCGGCACCGGCGCGGACGGCCAGCGCGAACACCGTGGTCCCGCCCGCCGGGACGTCCTGGCGGAGCCCCTCGTGGGAGAGCTCGACGCTGACGTCCCCGGCCTGCCAGGTCCACTGGCCCGTGCTCACGGCCTTCGGACCCGGGGTGGGCGGGACCCAGCCCCATTCGGCGAGCGGGACGCGACGGGGACCGCCGGGTTCGGCGCGCGGTTGAAGGGTCACGATGACGTCCCGTCCGGCCCGGTTGGTGATCTCCACCTCCAGGACGAACCCCGCCTGGCCGTACAGCGGGGTGAGGGTGCTCTGGACCCGGAGCGAGGTCAGCTCCCCCTGGTGGCGGCGGTGGTAGGTGCCGTGCCTGACGATCCGGCCGGGCCGCCAGGAGCCACCCGAATAGAGCAGGCCCACCCCGGCCACGCCCGGCGCCGCGCCGTCGGCGATCCGGTGCCCGTCCACGTCCAGCTCGACGTCCAGCCGCGTGTCGGGGGCCGCGTACGGCGGCGCGAACCACCCGCCGACCCCGCACACCGACCCCGGCGGAGCATGGACCGTGGTCCAGCCGCTAGTGACCCAGGTGTCGCCGGGCGCCATGTTCTGGCGCAGGTCGAAGGCGAACTCGTCAACGGAATAAGGCATGCGTCAACCCCTTGCCTGAGGGTGGCTGGGTGGGAGATCTCTCCGAAGGGCACGGACGACCGGCGGTCCGGGCGCTCGTGACCGATGCTGACATCGGCCCGTATTCGTCGCAAGAGTTACGGCCGAGTTACTCCCGTTTTTCGTTCAGGTATTGCCATCGAACCGGTCCAGCGCTACGTTCCTGACAAGTGTTGGACCGGTTTGACAAAAGGCCGGGCACAGCTGAGGAACGTGCATGGAGAAAATCACGATCCGCGATATCGCACGCCTGGCCGGCGTCTCGAAATCGACGGTGTCGCTGGTGATCAACAACAGCCCGCGGGTCGACCCCGCGACCCGGCGCCGCGTGCTGGCCGTCATCACGCGGCACAACTACGTGCCCAGTGCCACCGCGAGCGCGTTGGCGAAGGGGCGGCCGCCGTTCATCGGCATGATCGTGCCCGGGCTGACGTGGCGGATGGTGGCCCCGCTGAACTTCGGGGTCGCCTCCGTCATCGAGCGCACGCCGTACGAGATCATCCTCTACACGAGCACCAACGACCACGACTACGGGCCGGTCATCGACCGCATGCTCGCCTCGGGACTGTCGGCCGGCGTCCTGGTCATCAGCCAGGACCAGACCATGAAACCGCTGCTCGACCTGCACGAGCAGGGAGTGCCCGTGGTCCTCATCAACACCCTCGGCTCCCGCTTCGACCTGCCGTCGGTCGAGGCCGACAACTACGAGGGCGCGTACGGCGCGGTCCGCCACCTGCTGGAGCTGGGCCACCGGCGGGTCGCGTCGCTGGCCGGGCCGATGACGTACCCGTGCTGCCAGGACCGGCAGCGCGGTTACGAGGACGCGCTGACGGAGGCCGGAGTCCCGGTCGACGCCTCGCTCACCCTGCAGAGCGGGTTCGAGCCGCCCAGGGCCCGTGAGCTGGTGCGCGAGCTACTGGGTCGCGCCGACCGGCCGACGGCGGTGTTCGCGCACAATGACGTCACCGCTTACGCCGCCATGGAGGCCGCCGCCGACCGCGGCCTGCGGGTGCCCGAGGACCTGTCCGTGGTCGGATTCGACGACATACCGTCGTCGGCGCACGTCAAGCCCGCCCTCACCACGGTCAGCCAGCCGTTCGAGGCGATGGGGGAGCACGCGGCCCGGATGCTGCTCGCCGCGATCTCCCCCGAGTCCGGCGAGGGCTCCGCTCCGGGCGAGCACGGCGCGCCGCCGCCCGCCCGCGTCCATCTGCCCACCACTCTCGTCGTCCGGGACAGCACGGGCCCCGCTCCCGGCTGACGCCTGCCGCCAGACGCACATTCACATCGACGAAGCAAAGACCGGCGCCCTCGGGGCACCGGTCGCGATCCCCCCTGCCCGTCGAAAGAGAGGACCCTGCCATGGGTCGCTTCACGAAGGCACGGCGCCGGCCGGCGTACGCCATTGCCTTGGCGCTGGTCGCGGCGCTGGGACTGGCGGCGCCCCCGGCCGCCGCGGACTCGCCGGCCGAGATCATGCCGGCCGACGTCCTCGAATCGTTCACCCAGTTCACGGGGAGCCCGGCACCACAGACCAAGATCGTCACCGTTCAGGGGCAGCCCGACTTCGACAAGGCGCTGCAGGTAACGGTGACCGGGCAACCGAGCACGTCCGGACTCGACGGCGAGTACTCGCTGGGCGTGGGCGCCCCATCCGCGCTGCCCACGGTCAAGGGCGAGGCGATGCTGGCCACCTTTCGCGGCCCTGGTCCGCTCGCTGAAGGACGGCGGGGCGCCCATCGGCGGCATCGGCATCCAGGGACACTTCGCCGGCGAGCAGCTCACCCCTCCGGCGGACCTGGTCACGCTGATCAACAAGTTCACCGGGATCGGCCTGCCCGTCGCGATCACCGAGTTCGACGTGGGCACCACCGACGAGCAGCTCCAGGCCGACTACACGCGTGACTTCCTCACCACGATGTTCAGCATGCCGCAGGTCACCGGGGTCAGCACCTTCGGGTTCTGGGAGGGCGACACCTGGGATCCCAAGCGAGCCCTGTTCCGGACCGACTACACGCCCAAGCCGAACGCCCTGGCCTGGCGCGACCTCATCTACGGCAAGTGGTGGACGAAGGCGTCGGCCACGACCGGGCCGACCGGCTCGACCACGGTGCGCGGCTTCCTCGGCGACTACACCGTGAAGGTCTCGGCCGGCGGCGTCACCAAGGAGGCCGCCGTCTCGATGCCGACCATCGCCGGCAAGGCGATCACGGTGGTCGTCGGCTGACACCAGCACATGGGGCCGACCGGCCTCGGCACATCGAGCCGGCCGGCCCCGGCACATCGAAAGGAAAGACCATGTCAGCCATTCAGCTCAGCCGCCGGCAACTCCTGCAGGCCGCCGTCGCCGCCGGCGGGGCCGCGTTTCTCGCCGGCTGCGGCGACTCCCGGCAGGACGCCGGTCCGGCGTCGGGCACCACGCTGGCGTACTGGGACTGGTACGTCAGCCAGGCGCCGTGGGTGGACAACGAGATCAAGCTCTTCCAGCAGGCCAACGGCAAGACCACCATCAAGAAGACCACCCAGGTCACCGACAAGTACCTCGACCTGGTGGCGCTGGCGTTCCGCAGCGGCACCGCCCCCGACGTCTTCCTGCTGCCCACGAAGCCGAAGCTGGAGGTGCACGTCGGCGAGGGCTGGCTGATGCCCCTGGACAAGTGGGCCACCCCCGAGTGGCGGTCGAGGTTCCCCGACAACAGCTTCGTCGAGGGCGTCAACATCTTTGGCGGCAAGGTCTACTCCGCGCCCTTCGGCGGCTTGGCGCCGGCGTTACAGCTCTACATCCACAACGGGGTCTTCAAGGAGGCCGGTCTGACCAACCCCGACGGGACGGTCCTCATCCCGAAGACGTGGGACGACATCACCCGCGCCGCCGAGACGATCACCAGCAAGAGCGGCGGCAAGGTCTTCGGGCTCGGCTTCGGCAACGCGCAGAAGGGGGCCCTGCCGTGGCTGATCGAGCTGTTCTGCCGGGGCGCCGGGTCGCCCGGGGGCACGCAGTCGGTCGACTACCGTACGGGCAGATGGACGTACGGCACCGACCGCAACTACGCCGACTTCATCGCGCTCCTCCTCGACTGGAAGAACCGCGGTTTCATCTACCCCAACTCGATGAGCATCTCGGACGAGCAGGCCAGGGCGTTCTTCTCGAAGGGCCGGTTCGGCATGATCGTCGGCGGCGTGTGGAACCAGGCGCCCTGGGAGGAGGCCGGCTTCAAGGACTACAGCCTCATGACGCTCCCGTCGCCGACCGGCACCCCGCAGGGCTTCTTCTACGGAGCCCCGGGCAGCTACCTGATGGGCATCTCGGCCAAGGCCAAGAACCCGGACCAGGCGTGGGCCTGGCTCGACTGGTTCTACAGCCGCGCGGCCGGCAAGCGCTGGGTGCAGGGCGGCTACGGCCTGTCGGTCTACCCGGAGAACAACGATCCGGCCGGCGTGAGCTCGCCGACGTTCAAGCAGTACGTGGCCATGGCGAACACGGCCCTCGTCGGCCCGGTGCCCGCGATCCGCAACCCGGAGATCGCCAAGGTGGAGGTGGCGCCGGTCCAGCCGGACCTCCCGGACGTCGCGGCGGGCATCTACACCGGCCAGCTCAAGGACGCGCCCAAGGCGCTCAAGGAACTCGAGGACCGTCTCAACGGCGCCCTGAGCGATGCCGTGTCGAAGGCCCGCGGGCAGGGGCTCAAGGTCAGCATGGACGACTACGTGTTCGCCGACTGGGACATCGCCAAGTCGTACACGACCAAGCGCGGATGACGTGATGACGGACATCCAACTGGTCGGCCGGCCCCGTGCGCTGACCGCGGGAAAGGCGTCCCGCCTGCGGCAGCGGATCGCCGCGGCGCGCTGGTCCTACCTGTACGTCCTGCCGATGCTGGTGCTGCTGCTGGCCTTCGTGATCTATCCCATCATCGCGTCGCTCGGCTACACCTTCTACCGGTGGGACGGGATCGGCGAGCCCGGCGACTTCGTCGGGCTCGCCAACTTCTCCCGGGTGATGACGGACTCCATCTTCTGGGAAGCCCTGCGCAACACGTTCTTCTACGTGCTGGCCGTGGTGCCCGTCCAGCTCGTTCTGGCGCTCGCGCTCGCTCTTGTGCTGAACAATCGCCGGCTGCGCGCGAGGACCTTTTACCGGACGCTCTTCTTTCTTCCGGTGGTGACGTCGGCCGCGGTCGTCGGCGTGGTCGTCCAGCTGCTTTTCTCCAATTTCGGCGACGTCGTCAACGACGTGCTGATGTCGCTCGGCCTGACAAATGAATATGTCGACTGGCTCGGCGACCCGAATTTCGCGATGATCATCATCATCGGGGTCGGGATCTGGCACACGCTGGGCTACAACCTGGTGTATTTCCTGGCCGGTCTGCAGACGATCCCCGACGAGCTGTACGAGGCGGCGCGGCTCGACGGCGCGGGCGCCTTCGCGAGCTTCCGCTACATCACCGTGCCCATGCTCAGGTCGGTGGGGGTCGTCATCGTGCTGCTGTCGGTCATCGGCTCGTTCCAGGTCTTCGACCTCGTGCAGGTGCTCACCAACGGCGGGCCGTACTACGCCACCGAGGTCGTGAACACCTACATCTACCACCTGGCGTTCGGCGGGTTCGGCGGCTCCACCGTCGAGCGGGACGTCGGCCTCGCCTCGGCGGCCTCGTTCTTCTACGGGGTGCTGCTCATCGTCTTCGCCGTGGCCCAGACCCTCTTCCTGCGGGTGCTGGTCAAGCGCAGGGGAGGCCGCGCATGACCCGGCGCGCGCCGTGGATGACGCACGTGTTCCTCCTCGCCGGCGGGATCGCCTGGCTCTACCCGTTCCTCTGGACCTTGGGCAGCTCGCTGAAGAGCACCGACGAGTTCTTCGGCCGTGGCCTGAACCCGCTGCCCGGCACGCCGCTGTGGTCGAACTACGGGCAGGCCTGGCAGGGGGCGTCGTTCGGGCAGTACTTCGTCAACACGCTCACCATCACGGTCTGCACGGTGGTGATCACCCTGCTCGTCACCGCCATGGCCGGCTACACGCTGGCCCGCACCGAGTTCCCGGGCAAGGGGCTCGTCCTGGTCGCGGTGGCGGGGACGGTGTTCCTGCCCCATGGGTACACCATCATCCCGATCTTCGACATCATGGACGCGCTCGGCCTGCTCAACAGCCTCTGGTCGATCATCATCGTGCAGTCCGCCGGTGGGATCGTCTTCGGCACCTTCCTGTTCATGGGCTACTTCCGGGCGATCGACCGTTCGCTCGAGGACGCCGCCCGGGTGGACGGGGCCAACTTCCACCAGGTCTTCTGGCGGATCATGCTGCCGCTGTCCGGGCCGATGCTGGCGACGGTCGGCCTGTTCACTGCCATCTCGGCGTGGAACAGCTTCTTCATCCCGCTCGTGTTCACCCTCGCCCGTCCCGAACTGCGCACCCTGGGCGTCGGGATGTACGCCTTCATCGGCGAGAACTCCACCGACTGGACGCTGCTGTGCGCCGGCTCCGTCATCACGCTCGCCCCCATCATCGCCATCTTCCTGGTGCTGCAGAGGTTCTTCGTGAACGGGCTCGCCGGCGCCGTCAAGCAGTGACAGAAAGGGGGTCCATGTCCCATCCCCGGCGGGCCGCGATCGTCGGCACCGGAGAGCCGGTCACCCCGCCCGATACAGAACGGGATTGAGCGGGGTGTCCGGGACGGCTCCCACCTCGGTCCCGGGCAGCCACGCGCTCAGGTCAGCTCGCTGGTTGCCGTTGACCGGCCGGGAGACCGTGATGTCGGCGTCCATGTAGATCACGGTCATGACCCTGCGCGGGATGTCCGACCGGTTCGGCCCGGCGTGGTGGAACGTCCACCCGAGGTGATAGCTGGCCTCGCCGAGCCGGTACGGCGTCTCGACGTGCGGGAAGTCCCGCGCGGCGAGCGCCTGCTGCAGCTCTCGCTCGGACTCGTCGCTGATGGGCAGGTCACGGCCGTACTCGAAGCGATGGCTGCCGGCGGCGAAGGCCAGCGGCCCCATCTCGGCCGGCGTCTCCTGCAGGGGGATCCAGACCGTCACGGTGCGGTCGGTGGACAGGGGCCAGTAGTACTGATCGGCGTGCCAGGGGGTGAACCCGCCGCCCGGCTCCTTGTACAGCGCCTGGTCGTGATAGAGCCGGACGCCGTTGACGCCGAGCAGTTCGGCCGCGATGCGGGCCAGGCGCGGGGAGAGGACGAACTCGCGGACCAGGTCGCTGTGCCGCCACAGGTTGGTGACCTGGAGGAACGCCTTGCCGTACGTGTCGCGTTCGGCGAGGGGTAGGTGCTGGGTGTTCAGCTCGATGACCTTCGAGGTGATCTCGGGTTCGTACGCCGCGATCGTCCCGGCGTCCAGCACGCCGGGCAGCTTCACGAAGCCGTTGTCGTTGAAGTGACGCAGTGCGGCGGCGTCGAGGTCGTAGCGGGACTCGAGATCGTGGTGAGTGACCGTCATGCGACCAGCCTCGCCGCGCCCTCGCTTTCGGGCCACGCAGCGGATGACCAATTCCGATACTTTCATGACGACGGAGCACCGTGCGCGCGATCTACGAGCACATCGAGGCCACCTCCCAGCTCTCCTGGAAGCTGTACGTGCGGCAGGCGTCGCACTTTCGCTTCGCCTGGCACTTCCACCGCGAATTCGAACTGACCCTGATCACCCGCGGCACCGGCACCCGATTCGTGGGCGACTGCGTCGAGGAGTACGGTCCCGGCGACCTGACCCTGATCGGCCCTCAGATGCCGCACACGTACCAGTCGATGCCCGGCCACGGCCGGCACGAGGCGATCGTCGCCCAGTTCCGCCGGGACTTCCTGGGACGGGACTTCTTCGACCGCCCCGAGTTCACGGGCGTGGCGTCGCTGCTCGAACGCTCGGCGCGGGGGCTGAGCTTCCCCCCAAAGGCCGTGGACCTCGGCGCGTTCGGCGCGATGCCACCGCCCGATCGGACCCTCGCGCTGATCGACGCGCTCGTCCGGCTGTCACGCTGCGCGGAGGCACGCCCGCTGGCGGGCGACCAGCACATTCCAGTGCTGAACGGATCCACGCGGGACCGCATCGACGCGATCGTACGGCTGCTCAACGAGGAGTACGCCGGGCCGGTCACCCTGGAAGCCGTCGCCCGCGCCGCCCATCTGGCCCCGGCCTCGGCCAGCCGGTTCTTCCGCCGCACCACCGGCACCACGATCACCGGCTACCTCAACATGCTGCGGGTCAACGCCGCGTGCCGGCTGCTGAGGGAGACCGACCGCTCCATCTCCGGCATCGCCGCCGACTGCGGCTATTCCAACCTGTCCAACTTCAACCGCCGCTTCCGGGAGCTGAAGGGCATGTCGCCTCGCGAGTACCGGTCGCGCTGGCAGGCCCGGAAATTGCATTGATCGGACATCCGGCGGATGTGACCATCCTCAGATGGACGAACAGGAACTGCAGCGGATAGAGGCGAACGTCAGCCTCGCCATTGATCAGCTCGGGCCCCTGAGTGACGTGACCTTCGGTCTCAACCAGGAGTCCGTCGAGTGGGTCGAGGGCTTCATCGAGCGCCAGCGTTCCCGGCCGGACTTCGACCCGGAGCAGGTCGGCGGTCTGATCGGCGTGCTCGGCTCGTTCCTGGGCGCATGCATCGCCGCCGCCACGGGCGGCGGCTGGCACAGGTCGGACGATGACGGGTGGGGTGTGCTCCTTCCCGACGGCAGCAGGGCCTTCCCGTTCGCGAAGGTGCGCAAGCAGTTCCGTGACGGGGTGGAAGGAGGCGAATCGATCGCCTCCTTCTACCGGATCGCGGTGGACTTCATCGCCACGGGGAAGCTGCGGGAGACACGTGAGGGCGGCGCCGGCCCGCACGCGACGTGAGCGGTCACCGCTCCGTGCACTGGGCTGATGCCACGTCGGCGAAGTAGGCCCGGAGCAGTCTGTGGCCCTGCTCGATCATGGCGGGGTCGCCCTCCCGGGAGGCTGCGAAGGCGAGCTGGAGGGCGGCCGCCGTGGCCTGGATGGCCAGCCGCATGACGCGATAAGGGTCGGGCAGCGGAGGCAGCCCGGCCTCCTTCAGCGCGAAGTGGTAGAGCCGTTCGGCCAGCACGTCCCCGCTCTCCTTCACGGTGCCGGGCGGCAGGAACGACGATCCGCCGGGCCGGGTGTCGGCGAAGTCGACCACGGTGAAGCCGGGGACGGTCCTACGCATCTCGACCGTCTCCGTCAGGACGAGCTCCGCCGCACGCGGCCAGGTGAGGCCGTCCTGCTCGGCCATGCGGCGGCGCAGCCGTACCAGCAGCAGTTCGAGATTGCGCAGCGCCAGCTCGCGCAGCATGCCGGACTTGCCGTCGAAGAACTGGTAGATGGTGCCGCCGGGCACCCCGGCACTCCTGGCCACGTCGGCCGTGGTGAGTGCGTCGAGGCCCACCTCGTCCAGAAGGCGGGCGCAGGCGTCGAGGATGCGTTCGACCCTGTCGATGCTGCGCTTCTGGACCGGCCGCCGCCGGAGGCCCGGATTGTTCACGGATCAGTCTTAACATAACGTTCTAACGTGACACGCTCTCATGTTTCCCCCGAGAGGACACACATGGACGACGTGCGCCCCACGCCCGTCGAACGGGAAACCGCCGGCTGGGCGGTTCCATGACCACCCATGAGCGGGAGATCGTCGCCCCCGTCGATTTGTGCCTCCCGGACGGTCGCCTCAACCCCGGCGCGATCGGCTGGACCCGCAGACCCCTGCACCGGGCGAACCTGCGCGGGTGGGGACGGCGCAAGCGCTGGGAGTACTGGGGGATCGTCACGCCCGGCCACATCATCGGCCTGGTCGCCTCCTCGCTGGACTACGCGGGAGTCCACGGGGTCTACGTGCTCGACCGGGCCACGGGCGTGGAGATCAGCAAGGACGCGGTGGTGCCGCTGGCCCGTGGCGCCGCGTTCCCCGACCGCAGCGGAACCGGGACGGCATCCGTGCGCGGAGGTGGCGTGGCGATCGACATCCATCAAGGACCGGCCGGCACCGTGATCCGGGCCGTCGCGCCCGGCGTCGAGATGGACCTCGAGGTGCCGCTGCCGGAGGGCCACGAATCGCTCGGCGTGGTGGTGCCATGGGGTCCGAACCGGTTCCAGTACACGGTCAAGGACGTCGGCCGTCCGGTGCGCGGGCGGCTGCGGCTGGAGTCGGGGGAGTTCGCGATCGGCGAGGCGGACTCGTTCGCGGTGCTGGACCACGGCCGCGGGAAGTGGCCGTACTCGGTCACGTGGAACTGGGCCGCCGGCAGCGGGCCCGGCCGGGCCATCCAGCTGGGCGGCAAGTGGACCGACGGCACCGGATCCACCGAGAACGCCCTGTTCGTGGCGGGCCGGCTGCACAAGATCGGTGACGAGCTGGAGTGGTCCTATGACCGGAGCGACTGGTTGCGCCCGTGGCGGATCACGGGACCGCGGGTCCAGGTGGAGTTCCGCCCGTTCCACGAGAAGACGGCCCGGACCGAGCTGGGCCTGGTGGGCAACGAGACGCACCAGTGCTTCGGCCATTTTTCGGGACAGGCCCAGACCGGCGACGGCACCTGGGTGGACCTCGACGGCCTGACCGGCTGGGCGGAGGAGGCCCGCAACCGCTGGTAGATCGCCGGCTTCAGCGTCTTACGCGGGCCCTCAGCTACTGATAACGGTTTCAGTAAACCATGCTCGGGCATGGGGTGAGCATGGCCTTGAGTTGGGGAAATGCCCGAATGTGTAACGAGTTGGAAACATGCCATTGACACTCCGTGGTCGCTTACTGCCATCATCACTGACATCGATTTCAGTTTGGAGCTCACGTGGTCACCATCCATGACGTAGCAGCTCGCGCGGGGGTTTCTCCCGCCACGGTCTCGCGCTTCCTGCGGGGCCAGCGGGTGCGCTCGTACGAGGCGGTTCAGGCCGCCATCGACGAGCTGGGCTACTGGCCGAGTGCCGCGGCGCAGTCGCTGAAGTCCGGACGCACCAACACGATCGGCGTCGTCGTCCCGGACATCACGAACCCCTACTTCGCCGCGGTGGTCAAGGGCATGGAGTCCGTCACGCGTACGGAGCCCTACCGCATCCTGCTCGCCAACAGCGACGAGAGCAGCGAGCAGGAGGACGACGTGCTGGCGGACATGGTGCGCAGGGTCGACGGCGTCATCCTCGCCCCCGCCACCGAGCAGGACGAGACCCCGCTGCACGTCCACGACGCCGACGTGCCCCTGGTGTTCGTGGACCGCGATCTGGCCGGCGGCGAACGGTTCGACGCCGTGCTGGTCGACAACGACGGCGGCGGCAGGCAGGCGGCAGAGCACCTGCTCGCCCTCGGGCACACCCGGGTGGCCGCGATCAGCGGGACCCTGGACACCACCCCGGGGCGGCTGCGGCGCGAGGGGTTCGTCGGGACGCTCGCCAAGGCGGGCATCGAGGTGCCGCCCGAGTACGACCTGGTCGGCGACTTCAAGGAGCACAGCGGCTACCAGCTCACGATGTCCCTGCTGTCGCTTCCCGAGCCGCCCACCGCCATCTTCGCCGCCAACAACCTCATGACGTTGGGCGTGCTCAAGGCGCTGCACGACATGCGGATCGACATCCCCGGCCAGATCAGCCTGATCGGCTTCGACGATCTGGACACCGGTCCACTGCTCAGGCCGCCCCTGACCGTCATCGACCGGCCGATGTTCGAGCAGGGCGTGCTCGCCATGCGGCTGCTGCTGCGCCGGCTGGACCCGGAGGAGACCGGCGGCGGCGCCAGCCGCATCGTCCTGGACACCAAGCTGATCGAACGTGCCTCCACCGCCCCGCCGGGCGGGCGGCCGGCCCCCTCACGCACGAGAAAGACCCGATCGCGATGAGCGTTGTGACTACCTCGCTCGCGGACGTGACCTCTTCGGAGGCGGCGTTGCGAGCTTTCCTGCACGGCCTGCCCGGGGTTGACCGGGTCGGCGCGGACC
>NZ_JBFAMX010000280.1:0-12833 GCF_040659615.1 Nonomuraea sp. NPDC049784 | reverse complement strand
CGCACCAGTTCTCCGGCTGGCAGCGCCAGCGCGTCGGTATCGCCCGGGCCCTGGCGCTCCGGCCGCGGCTGGTGATCTGCGACGAGGCGGTGTCGGCACTGGACGTCTCGGTGCAGGCGCAGGTCCTGAACCTGCTCGCCGACCTGCAGGTGGAACTGGGCCTCAGCTTCCTGTTCATCGCCCACGACCTGTCGGTGGTGCGGCACATCAGTGACGAGGTGGCGGTGATGTACCTCGGGAAGGTCGTGGAGATGGGGACGACGGAGCAGATATTCGCCGCGCCGGTGCACCCGTACACGCAGGCGTTGTTGTCCGCGGTGCCAGTGCCCCGCCCCTGGGCCTCGCCACAACGGCGGCAGATCATCCTCGCCGGCGACATTCCGTCGCCCGTGTCGCCGCCGTCCGGCTGCCGGTTCCGTACCCGGTGCTGGAAGGCACAGGATCGGTGCGCCACGGAGGAGCCCGCGCTCGCCGATCGGCTGGGCGATCACTCTTCCGCATGTCACTTCCCCGAGTTGCCGGTCTCTTCGGCAGGTTCGAAATGAGCGGCCGGGTCCGCCTGGTCCTCGTCCGCCATGGCGAGTCGGTGTGGAACGTCGAGGAGCGCTACCAGGGACAGGCCGACTCAGGGCTCACCGCCGCCGGTCTCGAACAGGCGGAGGTGGCCGCGGCCGAGCTCCTGGCCCGCTTCGGAACGCCCGATCTGGTCGTCTCGAGCGATCTGCCGCGGGCCAGGGATACGGCGAACGCGTACCTGCGCCACCTTGACCTCGATGCCAAGCTGGATGCCCGGTTGCGCGAGGCCGACATCGGCACCTGGGTCGGCCGGACCTTCACCGAGATCGCCGAGGAGCACCCGGATGATCTCGCGGCGGTCGGTCGCGGGGTCGATGTGCGGCGCGGCGGGGGCGAGACGTTCGCCGAGATGCGCCAGCGGGTGTGGGCGGCGCTCGTCGATGCCGGGAACATGGCGGCCGGCGGCGCGACCGTCGTCGTGTTCACCCACGGTGGCCCGATCCGGGTGGCAGCCGCCGCCGCGCTGAGCCTGCCGTCGCCCGGTCACCTCAACTTCGCCCCGCCTGTGAACGCCTCGTTGACGGTCATCGGCTACGCGGGCGGACGGCAGAACAACTCGGTGGTCGAGTACAACTCGCCGACCGCACGGGCCGCGGACGCCGCGCGCACCGACTGAATCGAGAGGACCAGCATGCTGACCGGATCGTTCACCTTCGTCGTGATGACCTACAACCTGTGGGGTGACTGGCATCTGGAGCAGCGAGAGCCGGCGATCCATGACCTGTTCTCCACCCGGCCACCCGATCTCCTGGCGACCCAGGAACTTCGTCCTCGCTCGCGCGCGGTAGTGGACGAGGCGCTGCCCGGACACGCACGGGTGCACGACGACTTCCCCGGCTGGGGAGCGCAGAGCAATCTGTGGTGGCGGCGGGAACTGTTCGATCTCGTGGAGTACGGGACACGAGACGTCGGCATCCTCGATGCCAACGCCAGGTTGTTCTGGGTGCGGCTGCAGCCCAGGGCCGACGACGCACGGCCGCTGGTGTTCTCCACCGCACACCTGACGTGGCCGGGCCACGCACAGGAGCGGGCGGATGGCCGCAACCTGCGAACCGGACAGGCGGAGCGGGTGGTCACGGCGCTGGATGAAATCGCCGGCGACGCGGCCTGCCTGTTCACGGTGGACATCAACGACATCGGGCAGCCGTTGTGGGTGCTCGGCAACGGCGGCTTTCTCGATTCGTTCACCGCGTTGGGACGCACGTCGCCGGTCACCCACCCCGTGGAACCGCTGCCGTTCGTCGCCGACCGCGGAACGCGCCTCTCCCCGCTGGGGTCCCCGTCCAAGGCCATCGACTGGATCTTCTCCCGAGGCCCGATCGCCACCCGGGCCAGCGAGGTCGTCGAGTTCTTCTCGGCCGGGAACGCCCCGTCGGACCACAAGCCCGTCGCGGCGACCTTCACCCTGCCATCGGCCGCGGCATCAGCTCAAACCAATCAAGGAGAGAGGCAATGATCGCACGATCCCGGGCCATAGGCGGCCTCGCCGCAGTCGCCCTTGTGATGGGCCTCGCGGCCTGCGGCGGCTCCGGCGGCTCCGCCAGCTCCGATACCGAGGGCCAGGTGCTGCGCTACGCGCCACAACTGTTCCCCGTATCGCTTGATGTCCAGCAGTACCCTGCGGAAGAGGCCGTCCAGACCACCGTCCAGCAGGGGCTTGAGACGCTCACTGTCATGAAGGACGGCCAGGCGGCCCCGAAGCTGGCCACATCATGGGAGAGCCCCGACGAGAAGACGTGGGTGTTCCACCTCCGCGACGGAGTGACCTTCAGCGATGGGAGCGCCTTCACCGCCAAGGACGTCAAGGGGTCCGTGGAGCGGCTGAAGAGCCTCAAGGGGTCGCTGGACCCGTTGCTCGCCTCCGTCACCGGCGTTGACGCCACCGACGACCACACGGTGACGTTCCACACCTCGGCGCCGCTGGGCACCCTGCCCAGCACCTTGTCCCTGGTGTTCATCGGCCAGGGCGACAAGGTCACCAGCGATGCGTACTGGCAGAAGCCGATCGGCACCGGACCGTTCAAGTTCGACTCGTTCAGCCCCGACGACAAAGTGGTGCTCAGCCGCAATGACAAATACTGGGGCGCCAAGGCCAAGGTGGCGAAGCTCGAGGTCCTCAACATGCCGGAGGTCTCGGCCCGGATCACCGCGCTGAACAACGACGAGGTGGACGTGCTCGCGTCGATCCCGCCGGACCAGGTGGCCGAGGTATCCGGCGTGGACGGAATCAAGTACGGGGTCGGCCCGAGCTTCAACTACTACTTCATCTGGTTCAACCAGAACAACAAGCCGTTCGACAATGTCAAGGTACGCCAGGCCATGTTGCATGCGATCGACATCAAGAGCGTCGTCGGCGACCTGTTCGGAGACCTCGGTACAGCGGCTCAGTCGCCGGTCACCCAGGCGGTATTCGGGTCGACCCAGCTGGAACCGTACTCCTACGACCCGGCTCTGGCAAAGAAACTGCTCACCGAGGCCGGATATCCCAACGGCATCGACACCACGATCCAGTGGCCGCTGGCCGGTGGGCCGAACATCAAGGCCATGGCGCAGGCGTTCATCTCGTCCTGGGAAAAGGTCGGCATCAAGGTGCAGCCGAAGGAGAAAGAGCGGGCGACCTGGCTCAAGGACTTCGGCGCGCTGAACTGGGACATGAACCTGCAGACCAACACCACCGGCACCGGCGACGCCGACTTCACTCTGAACCGGCTGTACACCTGTGAAGCGAAGCGCATGGGCTACTGCAACAAGGATCTGGACTCGATCCTGGCCAAGGCGCGCGGGTCGCTGGACCAGAACGAGCGCAAGACGCTGTACGCGCAGGCCGACAAGATCATCTGGGATGACGCGGTCGGCATCTTCCCGGTGGATCTGAAGAACAACTACGCCGTCCGTGACAACGTCAAGGGATTGGAGATGCCGGTCAACGGGCGGCCGGACTTCTCGCAGGTGTCCGTCGGATAGCTGCTGGAGCCGTTCATCCACCCCCCTTTTGTAGGAGACACTCCATTGCCTCGCATCCGTTCCCTCCGCCCTGTCGTACTTGTCGGTCTTGCCGTCTTGGCCACCTTGTATGGGACCCCCACCGCTCAGGCCGCCCTCACGGAGCCCGCCCGCAGCGCCTGCCGTAACGCCACCGAGGTACCGGTCGAGACCGGCGCCGCCTTCAACGACCCTGTCGCCGGCGCCCCGACCGCGGTCGTGGAACGGATCTGCTCGCTGATCAAGCAGGCCCCGGCAGGGTCGTCGATCGAGATCGCCGAGTTCGTCGTCTCAGGCGATGCCGGCGCCGATTACGCGGCGGTGCTGCTCGACGCGTACCACCGTGGCGTCCGGATACGCATGGTCATGGACGGCTATCAGATCGACAACCCCGCCGCCGAGGAGCTGATCCGCACCCTCGGCACCGACAAGTCGGCCCCCTCCTGGGTGCACGTTTGCAGCCACATGAGCCCGGAAGGGAACACCACCTCCTGCCAGGGCACCAAGGGCATGCACAACAAGTTCTCGCTCTACTCGGAGACCGGCGGTCAGCACGACGTCGTCGTACAGGCCTCGAACAACATCACCGACGTCAACTCCACCAGCTACTGGAACAACCTGGTCGTGCTGCCCGGCAACCGTAAGCTCTTCGAGGGATACGGAAAGTACTTCGACGACCTCGCCGCCGAGGTGCAGAACCCCGACTACGACACCACCGTCACCACCGGCATGCGGGGCGGCCAGGTCACCGCCCAGTTCTATCCGGTCGCCGACCGAGACCCGATCGCTCAGCGACTCAGCCAGGTCGGCTGCAAGACCGAGGGCCGCACCCGGGTCGAGATCGGCCAGTCCGAGTGGGACGCCACCCGCCTCGCGATCGTCGACGAGCTCGCGGCGCTGGTGGCCGCGGGATGCCAGGTACGCGTCGTGCACGGTCTGGCCGACGACGCGGTCACCGCCGCGCTGGACGCCGCCGGCGTGCAACGGCGGGTGCTCGACGGCTCGACCCCGGCTGGCCGCATCCACTCCAAGTACATCGTGGTCACCCACCCAACCGGCCGCGGTTCCGGGCAGGGCTGGGTGATGACCGGCAGTCACAACTTCAACGCCACCTCGCTGCTACGCAACGACGAGGCGATGGTCGAACTCTCCGAGCACGGCATCGTCGAGGCGTACGGCGCCAACTTCGCACGGCTGTGGGAAGTCGGCGCGGTCGCGGGAAAGCAGTAGAGAACGAGGATGACCAACGGCACCGGCACGTAGCCGGCGCCGTTCCTCATAGGATCAGGCCCCGCTCAGGCGCTCATCGCCCTGACGGTCGTCTTCGTGGTCACGCTGCTGGGGCCGATGGCGCTTCCCGCTCCACGTCGTCCGCTGCGGCGGGCCGCCGGTGGTGGGCACCATGTTCGCGGCCGCCTACGCCCATACCGTCCCCGGCATGTTCTCGTACGTCGTCACGCCTCTCCACACCCACTTCTTCTGTGACGAACACGAGGCCCGGGTGAACGGCTTCCACCGGGCACGTTTCTGAGGCACGCCGGGCCCTCTCAGGAGGGGCGGCTACACACATCCCCAGGAGGCGCCCGTGCCCAGGATCGGGATGTCGGGTTCTCCCGCGCCATCCGAATGATCAGTGCCTTTACCGGCTGGCGGGTGCAGGGCCGTCCCGGGCGCCGTCTGTCCGTGAAGGTCCACTTACGCGCTACAAGATTGCGGTGCCGGCGCAAGAAATATCGCCGGGGTGACCAGGAACACCTCCGCCCACCGGCGACGGTGGATTAGGCCGTGTTTCGGAATGGCGCCGTGGCCAGCCATGATTGTCGAGATGCAACGAAGATTGCAATTCCCTACGGATTGTTTGACAAGTGGAGTTACGTCAACTTGGGCTGTCATCTGAGGCATCCGGATCTGCAGATGGGCGGGCACATTTACCCGCCGGCCCATGGAGATGCCTGGTCGTGAGGACCGGACCGGTATCGGGTGTTCGGTGCTCTGGCCGCCCTCATGGCGAGGCAAGATGGTACGCATGACTTTGGCCACCCCCATATTGCACACCGCTCGCCTGCGACTGCGACCCTTCACCGACGCCGACGCGGCCCCCCTCTTCGCGCTGCACAGCAGCACCTACGTGCTGCGCTACTGGGACGCCCCGCCGTGGAACGAACGGGCCCGCGCCGAGCGCTTCATCGCGGCTTGCCGGAAGATGGCGGACGAAGGCACCGGGGCGCGGGTGGCCATCGACCGTGTTTCTGACGGTGCCTTCATCGGCTGGTGCAGCCTGACCCGATGGAACCCGGACTACCGCAGCGCGTCGTTGGGCTACTGCCTCGACGATGCGGTGTGGGGCCACGGCTACGCGACGGAGGCCGCGCGCGCCTTGCTGCAGTGGGCATTCGACTCACTGGACCTAAATCGAGTTCAGGCCGAGACCGATACGCGCAACGTGGCATCTGCCCGGGTCCTGGAGAAGATCGGATTCGTGCGTGAAGGGACGTTGCGGGAAGACTGCGTCGTGAACGGCGAGGTATCCGACTCGTGGGTGTTCGGGTTGATCAGGCGAGAGTGGCGGCCGTCGGCCGTGCCGATCCCCGGCCGCTAAGGCTTCCTCGCCAGCGAGACGGCGTCTGGGCGCCGGTGCTTCGTTCCGCTGTGGCGCTGGGCTGGCACGGCGCACTGATGCCGTGATCCACAGGACCGGAAGATTGACAGGGCTCGGAGATCAGGCTCGTATTGTCAAAGTTGGTCACAGGAGCTTCGTCAACCTTCGCTGCATCTCAACAATGATTCGCGGTCGTGGGTTGTGGTGATCTGACGGACGCGGAGTGGGCTCTGCTGGAGCCGTTGCTGCCGGTCGCTGTACGGGGTCGGCGGGCTCGGCAGCTGCGGCGGCAGATCGACGGGATCCGGCACCGG
This sequence comes from Nonomuraea sp. NPDC049784, assembly GCF_040659615.1. Classification (NCBI taxonomy): domain Bacteria; kingdom Bacillati; phylum Actinomycetota; class Actinomycetes; order Streptosporangiales; family Streptosporangiaceae; genus Nonomuraea; species Nonomuraea sp. NPDC049784. Next base: position 6,362 of record NZ_JBFAMX010000280.1, on the reverse strand, counting down.
ACCCGGACGGGCTGCCCGTGGCGGGACGTTCCGGAGCGGTACGGGCCGTGGCAGAGCCTGTACCGGGTCTTTCGTGACTACCAGCTCCGCGGCGTGTGGGTGCAGGTCAGCGACCAGTTACGCACCCTGGCCGACGCGGCGGGGCTGATCACCTGGGAGCTGAATGTCGACTCCACCACCGTGCGAGCGCACCAACACGCTGCGCCTGCCCGGGCTCATGAACCTGGTGCCGGTACGCAAGCGCAGAGATGCGGCGGCGACCGTCGAGCTGATATCGCTGCCCGCGTGCTGACCGTTCATCACGTGGCACCCGCGCCGGCAGGATCACGGCGGAGGGGTGCGTGAGGTCGTGGAACACCTGTGAGTGCCGAAAACCGTGTCATGTCATGCGACCTGCACGTACTCGTGGATGAGGCCACCGAGTCGGTCTCGCCGTAGCACTTGGATGCTTTCGAGCAGGTAGGTGCAGATCCGTCCCTTGAGCGAGCGACGTGATCCGCCATCAAAGCTCGCCATGGAACCGAAACCGGACTTCCGACCGTCCCCTCGATAGAAGGGATCGACCAACCGCCTACCAATAGCATCTGTCCCGTGACAGTCCGTAAGCCAACTCCGACTGGACCACTTCGAACAAGGAGTACGAATCGGTGAATCCACACGCACTTGCCCACCGGGCACACCGACACGGCTGGGATGTGCAGACCGTTCCGCGATCCTCTGGCTCTATGGTTATCCTGCAGCGTGACGGCTGGCGTCTGGAAATCGCGTTCGACGGTCATGCACCCAAGGAGGCCACCGCCAACGAACCCGGTCACAACGTCGGCAGGCAGCTCAACCTCCGCTCGATCAACGACTTCGTGCACCAGCCACGAACAGATCGGTTAACTCGCCCATGCCGCGATCGGGGGCAGGGCACCTGTCGCACAAGCGACCATGAAGCGGGCGAGCATTTCGACGACGAACACGGCGGCTGCGAGCAGGACGCCCTACGGGATGATGACCGATGGTCGTCATCCAACATGGGTGACGTCATCTAGCCTCGAACTTTCTCGATCTTGATCTGGTGGGCTAAGGGGTTCGGCTGAAGGTCGATTTCCTTGCCGTGGTCAGCGGGAGTGCCCGGCTGTCGCGCCGGGTGGGCGGGGTTCCACGGGCCCGCGGGAGTGCCTTTCTGCTCGTGGGGACGGGTTGGCGCTGGTCAGGTCGGTGCCAGTCATGCGGTGAGTTCGCAGGCCAGGGCGACGATCTCTAGCCAGATCTGGTTTTGGGTGAAGTCGTGCAGGGGCAGGTTGCGCAGGCCGGTGTCCTTGGCGGCGCGGATGCGGTCTTCTGCGCGGGCGCGGCGGCGGTGGCGTAGTTCCAGGTCGGCGAGCTGGCCGCCTGGGGTGCCGGTGACCGAAGCAGGTGAAGCGGTGCCCGTCGAGGTCGGTGAAGCGTAGTTGGGCGCCGTCGTCCGCGCCGTGGCATGGGCCGAGGTGATCCAAGACGTCCGTCACCGACTTGCTTTCGTCCGCCAGGCGCTCGACTGCAAGAGCGCCAACAACCCTGGCATCCAGTATCTGCAGTGTGCTGACGGCCGATGTCATCCCGACCTGCTGACCTCACCGCCGGGCGCCAGTCCATGTCTCGAAGCGGGTGCGAGCCATAGGCCAGCGACCGATCGCCCGGCCCGAGACAGGTCAGATCTGATCTCGTTCCGCCAGTCCGACGAAATGGTTGACGATGGACGTTAAGGGATTGAAGAAGGTCGCCCAGTCGCGCTTCTTGATCTGATACCGCTGCCCGGCGGCGGCAGCGATGGTATTCGGTACCTCGGTGCGGAACCGAGCGGTCTCCAGCTCATAAAGGTGGGGAATAGCCAGCCTTCCGTCGAACGCGGCGGTGATCTCCTCGTCCGTCCATGACGTCCTCCGGAACTCTGGACCTTCGTAGGGTTCGCGGCTCCTCTTGCTCGGAAGCGTGCTTTTCAGGTACTTGATCAGCAGGCCGGTCACGGCATCATGATCGTGCTCGGTCTGGAACCCGGCATCGCGGTATATCGGCAGGATGTCGTTCACGCAGCTAAGAATCTTCCTGATCTTGTAGTTCTGCTGCCCGGACTCGAACCCGTCGCGGAGTTCCGAGGTGAACGGGGTGGGTGTCGAGACCCAGTCCCGTAGCGCGACGAAGGCGGGGTCCTGCACCTCGTCGCAGACGGTCGTCCTGTTCAGAGACGCGACGAGGTACTCGTACACGCACCATCCGCGGGTGAGATAGCCGGGACCGTCGAGGACCACGACGTTCCTGACCAGCTCGTCCATCGACTGCAGGATCCGGTGGAATTCGGCCTCCTCTTCGGCGGTCCGCGGAAGCTGCGGGAAGGAGCTGTAGTCGTAGATGAAGAAGCAGTCGCGCAGTTCCTTCAGCCGGTTGAGTTGGCCTCCCGTCGGGTCCGGGTCGTCGGTGGTCTCCCAGCGGTGCGAGATGAACAGCACCGGATGGGCGAAACGGCTGATGTTCACCTCGCGCAGGATGCTCAGCCGTTCCTTGTCGGCGGTGGCGAGCTGTTCGGTTAGCCGTGCGATCTCTTCCGCGTGCACGACACGGGATGGACCGGCGTAGGTCACCTCGACGTACTTATCCCGCCAACCAGCCCGAATCTCCAGGGCACCGTCGACGATCGTGCCGCCGCTGACTTCCGTGCCCGGCAGCGCCTCATGCGGCAACGGAATCCGGGCGAGCCCGCGGAAAAGGGAACGCGGAACAGTCAGCCACTCCGTCCGATAGGTGACGACCTCCTCGCAGTCAATCTCCTGGAGCCGCTCCTGCGCCGCCAGCAAGCCGGCCACCGACTTGCGCAGCTTCTTGAGCCGCTTAGCACCCAGGCGATACTCCAGGTAGGTGATCCCCGGCGTTTCCTGACACCGCGGAAACCGTTCCCAGTCCTGGATGTCGTCGCAGTGGATGAGCTTGACCCCGTCCCACGGACGCGGATCGACGTCGTCGCGGTTCCGCTCGTGCAGATAGTCGAGCAGCAACCGTAACCCTGTGGCCACGTCGTCGTGTATCCCCACGATGTCGTGTATACAGGGTGACACCATGGTCCGTGACCTACTGCCGGAGTGCGCGTTCTGTGCCGTGAGCGCGGGCGCGGCGACGACCCCTGTGATCTTCGAAGATCCCGCGGTCCTCGCGTTCTTCCCCAAACGCCCCGCCGCGCTTGGTCACACGCTCATCATCCCCCGCGTGCACATCCAGGACCTGTGGCACCTGGACATCGGCACCGCCGCCACCCTCGCGCGCGCGACCCTCGACCTCGCCCACGCCATGCGCACGGCCCTGCGGCCGGACGGGCTGAACGTCATCAACTCCTCGGGAGCCGCGGCCTCGCAGACCGTGTTCCACCTGCACATCCACCTGGTGCCGCGCTGGAGGGACGACCAATTCGGCACGATCTGGCCCGACCCGAGCCCGCCCCTCACCGATGAGGAGCTCGAAGCCGCGGCCGACACGCTGCGGAGCAGCCTCTCACCGTGAGGCGGCCACCGCGATCAGGACAAGGTCGACCGCGGCCAACCCGCCGTAGAAGAGCCCCAGCGTGGCCGAGAACGTGGCGCTGCGCCAGCGCTTCGTGGCAACGTACGGTGCGGTGTTCATGGACATGAGCTCGACGGTGGAGTCCGGCTTGCGGACATCGTCGTAGAGGCACCGGAACAACCGTTCCTGCCACAGGAAATACCCGTCGAGCAGCCAGAAGGCCACAAGGGGCACCAGGGCGACCGACGCGAGGCCGGTCTCCAGCCGGTTGGCCAGAACGGCGAAAATGGCCGCTGCGATGGTCAGCACCCAGCCCTTGATCAGGAAAGAGCTGGTCCCGAGCCGGGCGATGACGGCCTGGATGAACTCCAGGTGCTTGATGCGGTCCGGCCCTAAGACGCTTCTGTCCTCCACTGGCTTTCCCTCGCTCTCTCCGGGCGGCGCATTGGTGGCATCCTCGCCCTATCCGACTATCCTCACGGCTGACTGATCACTTATCCAAGTCCCTCGCCCTCTCCCGCGCGGCGATGGTCACCGTGGCCGGCTGCGGCCGTGGTCCACACCGAAAGTGTTCGTGACGGTGAGGTAGGCCAGGCGAAGGAGCACGGCTGATCATCCTGCCGCACTTGGTTCCGTCTCCTGGGTGGCCGGAACTCGCGCCGCCACGCGAAGTCCTCACATGGTCATGACCTGGGCGGATGTGATTATCGGCAGGCGCAATGGCCTCGTCGGTGACGGCGGCGGTTGCGTCCACGGGAGTGGTGTACGAGTTCGACCTGGTCACAGGCGTGGCGTCGTGAAATGGCGACGGCCATCGTGTGATCCTTTCGAGGTAACAAGATCAAGTTCGAAGGGAACCAGGCGATGGCCGCGGACACCAGCGTGACGGCCGAGCAGCGGCTGGTGAACAAGAAGCGTGTGGGGCTCAACAATAGGATTCGGCGTCTGACCTGCCGGTTTTCGGTGGTGTCAGCCGGCGATCTGGTACTCGTGGATGAGGCCGCCAAGGATGGCGTTGGTGAACACCGCGTCGAAGGCGCCGGTGAACTGGTTGCCACGGTCGCGAATCAGGAACTTCAGGGGCGTCGTGTCGGTCTCGGAGTTCATCAGGAGGTTGCGGGCAGCCTGGGTGGTTCACGGGCCTGTGGGGTTGGTGGTGACGCCGAGCAGGTGGGCGCGGCGGGTGCCGTGTTCGAGCATGATCAGGGCGTACAGGCGTTTGAGGTTGACGGTGTTCACGTGCCGGAAGTCGACGGCGACGATGTGCTCGGGTTCTCCGCGGCCATGCGCAGGATGAGGGCCTTGACTGCAGCCGCGGTGGGTGGCCGTCCGGGACGTCGACGGTTGCTGTAGTCCCACTTCTTGGCCACGAGTGTGCGGTGCCAGGCCAGCAACGTGGCCGGGGCAATCGGGAAGATTTCCGCCCATCGGGAGCGGGGTATCAGGTGCGAGAGCGCCGTGAGCCACAGGCGGTCGGCCGGCTCGTAACGCATCCGTGGGACCTGACGGCGTAGGACCGCGTTCTGATGCCGAAGCACCAGCAGTTCCGCCTCTTTGGAGACGCTCCTCCGTAGCGGCAGCGCGGGCAAAGACAGCAGGCCTCGAGTAACGGCGTACACCGTGGACAAGATCACAAAGCATGGTCCCTGGCGACCCTGACCAGTCGCTTGGCGCCCCTCAGCCTCACGCCCTTCGGACGAAGGCTCCGCACTGGACGTGATTCGAGTTTCTGAGCCCCGCAGGGTCACCGGTAACGAAGGGCGCGAGCTGGCGGCTCGCGCCCTTCGTGATTTACCGCTGGCCCGGCATGGTGCTGGGCCAGCACTTGCCAACGATGTCGCAATTCAGGGTGGGGTATGCGAGACCTCAAGGAAGGGGAATTTGTGCCGCAGAAGGTGAGGGGCGCCAGGGAGCGGGCATAGCGGACATTAAGGACAAAACGCCAGAATAGATCCTAGGGGGAATCATGCTCGGATACCTGCCATACGCCGTCGACCGTCCAGCGCCGCGTACGATTGTGCGCCGCTGGTACGACGCCATCCTGTCCGGTGGGTGAGGCTGGGGGGAATGCGGGCGCTGCGGCCGCACTTTGGTCGCAGCGCTCAAAATGGCAGATCGCGTGATAATTCTATGCCGGGCTTCAAGGGAGCTTCGCAACTTTATCTTCCCGGTGCGCAGGCAACGGTTACTTTGCCTCTGGAGCGCCTAGTTCGGGTTCGAGTGGCAATGCCCCGCGGATTGGTGGGCTTTGGGTTGATCCTCGGTGCCTACCCGCCGCTGTCGATCGCGGCGATGCCGCCAGTATCGCTGGTTGGTTTGAGTTGGGCCATCGAGCCCTCGGACAGGTTTGCATATTCAGTACCCGGCGCGCCCAGCTCGGTCAGAGCGGTCGCGACGGCGTCAGTGACCAGCATCACGATCGCTCAACCAGGGCCAGCAGCGCGAGCGTGGCCTTATGCCATTCCTCCGATGACACAACCTCTGGCACGGCCATCACAGCCTCCGCGCGGACTGGCGGGCCGCTGGGTTAGCGGTGTCGCCGGTACTGCAGATATACGATCCCGTTGGTGGAGGTGGTGCTGGAGATCAGGTCGAGCTGGCAGGACTTGGGGACGCCGTCGAACAGCCGGGTGCCCTCGCCCGCGACGTAGGGGAACACGCTCAGCTGGAGCTCGTCGATCAGGTCGAGCCGCATGAGTGACCGCCAGAGGCTGACGCCGCCCCAGACCACGATGTGGCCGTCGCCGCCCTGCCTGAGCTTGTCGATCTCTTCTGCCGTGTCACCAGCGGCGATGGTGGTGTTGGCCCAGTCGGCCGTCGTCAGGGTCCGGGAGAAGACGACCTTG
>NZ_JBFAMX010000279.1:0-12856 GCF_040659615.1 Nonomuraea sp. NPDC049784 | reverse complement strand
GTAGCGGCCGGCGGCCGCGCGCAGGTCGGCGACCAGCGCGGCCTCGAAGGCGCGCAGGGACTCCGGCGTGTGCCGTGTCCGGCTGCCCGGGCCGAGAAAATGGCGCCACACCCCGTTGCGCTGGTTGCCACGCCATCCGGACGGATCGCCCATCAATGCCGTGTACGGAGGGTTGGCCATGAGCAGCGTCCAGGACGCGTCGTAGACCGCGACGGGTGTCCCGGTCAGCCTGTCCAGCATCCGCTGGACGCTCGGGGTGATGTACGCGGGCACCGTTTCCGGGCCCGGCGGCGCCAGCCCGGCCAGCCGGAACAGATGCGCCCGCTCGGCTTGCGACAGCCGCAGTGCCCTGGCCAGAGCTTCGACGACCTGTGCCGACGGGTTGGACGCGCGGCCCTGCTCGAGGCGGGTGATGTAGTCAACGGAGATCCCGGCCAGCAGCGCCAGCTCCTCACGGCGCAGCCCGGTCGCGCGCCGGTGCCCGCCGGTGGGCAGCCCGGCGGCCCCTGGCGAGACCCGGTCGCGCCAGAGGCGCACCGCCTGCCCGAATTCCGTTGTCGCCATACCCACCAGTCTGCACCTCGGGCCGCGGACCTGCCTGGTACCGGCAGTCCCAGGAAGATGGGACGGCTGGCTGACCACACCGCTCCGGCCGGAAGCTGGGGGCATGACAACAACACTGATCACCGGAGCGAACAAGGGACTCGGCTTCGAGACCGCCCGCCGACTCATCGCAGCAGGTCACACCGTCTACATCGGCAGCCGGGACGCCGAACGCGGCCGCCTTGCCGCGGAGCGGCTGGGCGCGCGGACGGTCCTCATCGACGTCACCGACGACGCGTCCGTCGCGGCGGCGGCGAAGGCCATCGAGGCCGACGGCGGACTGGACGTGCTGGTCAACAACGCCGGCATCGAAGGGCGGACCCGGGATGGAGGTGTGATCGGCGCCGCGGAGGTGACCGGCGACGTGATGCGGCACCTGTTCGACACGAACGTCTTCGGCGTGGTGCGCGTCACCCACGCGTTCCTGCCGCTGCTGCAGCGGTCCGCCGCCCCGGTCGTGGTCAACGTCAGCAGCGGTCTGGGCTCGATGGCCCGGGTCACCGCCTCGGGCACACCGACGTACGCGTATCCGGGGCTCGCCTATCCGGCGTCGAAGGTCGCGGTCAACATGATCACCGTGCAGTACGCCAAGGCGTTCCCGGGCATGCGGATCAACGCGGTGGAGCCCGGTTACACCGCGACGGACCTGAACGGGCACACGGGCACGCAGACCGTCGAGGAGGGCGCCGAGATCATCGTCCGCATGGCGCAGGTGGGCCCCGACGGCCCGACCGGCGGCTACTTCGACGCCGCTGGGACCCTCCCTTGGTAAGAGGGGATGGTTCGTGCGAGTGCGGGTCGGGGGGCGGCCTGGGCGGTCAGCGCGGCGTACGCGGGTGCTGCGTGAGCGGCCGCCGGTCCCGTCCGGGCGCTCGAAGGTGCTGAGCTGGCGAGCGGGGAACTCACGACGTGCCGGTTCGGTTCAGTAGTGGGCCACCCAGGTCTTGAGCGCGAGGATGGCCAGTCCGAGCGCGAGGTTCGCGACCCCGGAGAGGACCACGATCCGCGTCGAGGAGCGGGCCTTGACGGCGGCCGCGACGGCCCAGGCGACCTGGCCCGCCACCGCGACACCCAGCGCCACCCAGGTCGCGACCACGTCGGACATCCCCAGCGCCGAGGCGAAGGCGGCACCTACGGCAGGCGGGAACGAGGCCTGAGCCACCGGCCATTCGTGACGGCCGGCTTCGCGGAGCCGCCGCCAGGTCAGGCCGTCCGTTCCGTGGGTCACGACCAAGGCGTAGACGTGGGCGACCCAGAACACCACGCCCGTGCAGAGCAGCACGACCACGAGGCTCCCTGCCGAGATCGGGGTGCCGTCCACCGCGGTGCCGGCCGCGACCGAGGCCGCCAGCAGCGAGCCGTACACGGCCCCCGCGAACTCGGCCCGCTCCGGGGTTCCCTCGGTGTCACGCGCGTTCATGGCAGCAGTGTCGTCGGCAGCCTGCCGGGCTCGACCGGTCGGCGTGCGGGACGATGCACAGTTTTGGGGTGTTCGAGAAGATCACGCGCCGCCGCGGGGGGCCGCGCCGCCGCGAGGAGCTGCGTCAGTTGCCGTGGAAGGGAGTCCAGTTCCCCAGGTACGCCCGAACGGTGTACTCGCGCGCCTGGGCGTCGGTGAGCTGCGGCCGGTCCGGCGTGACGGCCGCGCCGGGGCCGGTGTTGCGGTACTCGGCGAAGCGGCCCTCGCCCTCCCACGGGTCGTCCTTGATGCTCCGCCAGAGCGGCAGCATCCTGGTCAACTGCACGGGCAAGCAGACCACCAGCGGCTCCGCCTTCAGCCCGAGCTCGTTCTACTCCTACAGCCTCGACCCGGCCGCCAACGTGCCGTCCCTGCTCAGGACGTACGCGGGCCCCCAGGCCAACATCGGGACCTGACGGAAGCGCGAACCGGCGCCCCACCTGCGCCTGGCAGGTGGGGCGGCGGTCTGGTGGACAACGACCGGGCCCTCGGCACCCTGATACGCCTTGTCCGCCAGGGTGATGATGCCCGCGTTCTCGAGTGCACGCAGAAGGCCCCGGATGCAGGCGGCGCTCAGATCGTGGGCCTTGCCAGGCAGGGCGCCCCAGGTCCACAGAATGGTCCTGTCCGGCGAGGCGATGACCTTCCACATCGACCGCGAGAACCACCGCCACGGTCGGCCTGCTGGTGCGGCGCTGGTCGCACCGCTCCAACTGGTCGGACACGCACCGGCTGGCGCTCGCGGCAGGGGCCATGCTCACGTACGCCTGGCACTCGTTCCCATGGAGGCCGACCTTGACCGTGCCCATCAACCAGGCGGTCGACCTGACCAGCAACACGATCACAACGGTCGGCGCGATCGTCCTGCTCGTGATCGCGGCACGCCGGGTCTCCACGTGACCAGCGGGCAGCGGCCACGGACCCTACCAGCAAGAGATGGTCGCAACGCCGCGTGCACGCTATCTCGCATGACCTCGCAGGAGCCAGGCCGGGTCGGTGGTTCAGCGGCCGGTGCGGAGTTGACCGGTTGCAGGGCCATGACGGAGGCCGTCGCAAGCACGACCGACAGAGATTTGCGAAGCATCGAAACTCCTGACTCTTGGTTCAGAATGACGTGGTCGAAGAGGTCGGATGCTGCACGCGTCCGGAGATCGGCTCCGCTGCGAGTACGTGCTGCGGCTGGTGGGCGGGCGCCGCGCGGGGCGCCCGCCCATCGTGCCGGGTCAGTGCAGGGGCCGGCCGGTCACCGACAGCGGCCGCTCCTCCGTCGCGCGCACCGAGGCGGGCGGCTGCGAGGGGTATTCGGGAGCGCAGTGCGTGCCGCTCGGCGGCAGTTTCAGGCTGGTCAGGTAGGTCTCGATGTGGGTGCGGGCGCAGGTGCTGTTGCGGTACTGGCCGTGGCCGACGCCGTCGTACTCGAGGATCGTGGTCTTGGGGATCTGTGCGGCCGCGGCGTAGTTCCAGGCTGCCGGGGTGCCGACGTCGTAGCGGGCCTTGGGCAGCAGGGTGGGCTGGGTTCCTGAGATGTCCAGGCGGTGCTGCGGGTTGGTCACCTTGCCCTGCCAGTTCAGGCAGCTCATCACGTCCGACCAGAACGGTGAGAGCTTGGTGTGCGGGTAGAGCGCTTCCAGCCGTTTGCGGTACTGGTCGAGCTCCTTGAAGCCGCTGACCTGCCACTTCCAGTCGGAGCACCAGATGGCCGGGTAGGCGTAGTTGACGGTCTCCGCCTTCGGCGTGGCCACGGTGCGGAGCTGGGCGGCCTTGCCGGCCTGGAGGGCCTTCAGGGTCGTGGCCACGTCGAACCAGCTGCCCGCCGGGTCGTACATGCCGTCGAACAGGAACACACGCAGCTGCTCGGCCGTGATCGGATCGCCGGTCGAGGGGTCCTTCAGCGTGCCGTCGGCCGCCTTGCGGTGCAGCCCGTCCCAGAGCGCCGTGACGTCTTGGCCGTGGAGCGGGCAGGACTGCGTCTGGCCGCACCATCTGGCGAATGCCTTGAACGAGCCCTCGAAGTCCTCGGTGGTCGTCTGCAGGTAGCGGAAGGCGGAGGTGATGCTGTGGTCCATGTTCGAGTCGATGGCCATGGCCCGCAGGTTGCGCGGGAACAGCTCGGCGTACTGCTGGCCGACCTGGGTGCCGTAGGAGATGGCGAAGAAGCTGAGCTGCCGCTCGCCCAGCGCGGCGCGGATGGAATCGACGTCGCGGGCGGCGCTGGTGGTGTCCACGTGGTCGAACACCGGGCCGGTGCGCTCGCGGCAGTTCTGCGCGAGTTTCGCGTTGTAGGCGAGCCAGGCCTGGTACTCGCTCTGGCTGGCCGGGTAGGTGAGCGGTCCCTGTTCCACCACGTCCAGGTCGCACTGGATGGGGTTGCTGCGGGCGACGCCGCGCGGGTCCACGCTGACCAGGTCGAAGTACTGGCGCAGCGCGCTCTCGGCGGGGATGGCGTTGTGGAGGATGAACGGGTTGATCCCCGAGGCGCCGGGCCCGCCCGGATGCACGATCAGCACGCCGATCCGCTTGGCGGGGTTGAGCGCTTTGAGCCGGCCGATCGCCAGGTCGAGGGATGCGCCCGACGGGTTCGCGTAGTCGACCGGGACCTTGATCGTGGCGCATTCGCCGCCATAGTCGCCGCACGCCTCCCAGCTGACGGGGGCGGGGGCGGTTACCTGGGGTTTCGGTTTGGCTGAGGCGGCTGTGGCAGTCGCGGTGACGAGCGCTAGACCCGCCAGGAGGGCACTGACTAACCTTTTTCGCATTGAATTCCTATCTCAGATTGCTGCTGTCCTGCCAGGTGGCCAGGACAGATCAACGCGTGGACCTGATGCGATGCCTCGATCGCCGTGGAGGTGGAGTGGCACGGCGGCCGACCCCGGTCCCTTGAGAGGATCGGCAGGGTCCTCGGCGCCTTCGCGTCCCGCCGAATCTCGGGCCGCCCGCAAGAACGGTGAAGAGCGTGGCCCAAGGGAAGTGGTGATCCATCGCTGGGCCATGTGCCCCCACGCGCCAGACTGACCGCTGTCGCCCTCGGCGGCGGTCATGCCGAAGCCAGTCTTCCAGCCGTTTCCCAGCTTCTGCGCGAGGCCCTCGGCTCCGCTCAGACGAAGATCCTCATGCGACCGCTTCCGCCAACGTTCCAAGATCGACCCGTTACTTTCGGTAATTGCTCCGGTCAGAATGGCTCCCCAGAAGATACATCATTCCAGAGCACGTGCTCTGTTATAGTGGTGGGCATGCCTCGTCGTCGGACGCATGATCTCGATCGGTTGCTGGATGTCGCCGAGCAGCTGGTGGCCGACGGCGGTCCGGAGCGGTTCACGGTGCGAGCGCTGGCGGCGGCCTCCGGGGTGTCGAACGGGGCGATCTACCACGCGTTCGGGTCGTTGCCGGTGCTGCTCGGGCGGTTGTGGCTGAGGGCGGCGGGAGATTTTCTGGATCTGCAGGTTGAGCTCGTCGACGCGGTGCGTGGGGGCGACCGCGAGGCGGCAGTCGAGGCAGTGGCGGCGGCGGCGAGCGCGCCCGCGGTGTTCGCCGACCGCCGGCCCGCCGCGGCCCGGATGCTCATAGCGGTGCGCCGTGACCAGTTGCTCGGTCCCGAGGTGCCGCAGGAGCTGGCCGAGGCGATGTTCGCCTTGGACAAGCGGTTGGTGGCGCTGCTGACCCGCCTGTCGCGGGCATTGTGGGACCGAGCTGACGGAGCCAGCGTCGAGGTGGTGACGCTGTGCGTGGTGGACCTGCCGACGGCTGTGTTCCGCCGGGCGTTGACCGAGCCGACCACGGACGGCCGGCCCTCGATCGGAGCTGACAGCCGAGAACGTCTGAATGCCGCCGTCCGCGCGGTCCTCACCCTCCCGCCGCCCCCACGGGCCGTGCGGCCTTCTGGCGGTTGATCGTGGTCGACAACGATTCGGCCGGAACTAATGGGCAGGGAGCCGACATCACAGTGATCGCCATGAGAAGATCGCCGGCCCTGATGGCGCTCGCGCTGACCGCCGCCTGCTCGGCGCAGGCCGGCAACCGGCAGGCCGACGACCGGGTGCTGCACGACCCTTCCACGTGGCCGCTCGCGGCGTTGTCCACGGCCGCGGTGCCCGAGAAGAAGCTGCCGGTGGAGGCCGAAAGGGTGCTGGCGCGGGTCAGGGTCGGCGGTCACGACCTCGTCGCGTGGATCCACACCCGCGGCGTGTGCGGGCTCACCGAACAGAGCGACGGCGTCGGCCGGTCGTTGTCTGCCCCGCTTGACGAGTCCGGCAGCACGACCACCGCCGAGGAGGGCTTCGCGGGCCCGTCCGAGCCCGCTGCCGTGGCCATGTACGGAGAGAGCGAGGTGATTCTGTTCTGCACGCCCACCCGCATGTTGGTCAAGGTCAAGACCAGGGATACCGAGATCACGCTGGACGGGCACGCCGCCGCTCAGGCGTCCGGTGACGGTGTGTCGGTGGTCGTCGGCACGCCTGCCGCCCGCAAGGAGTCGCTACCTCAAGCGACGGTGGAGGCCCACGAGAGAATCGGTCACGTAATGATCAGACGGTGGCCTGCTGGCGCGCGGCCGGGTCAGTACGGAGGATTCGGCGGCATCGAGACCTGATCTTCTTCCGCGCCTCGGAGAAGATCATCTATCCGCACATCGACCAGCTGTTCGGCGAGAGCGGCCGCAACGTGATCGAGTGGAAGCTGATCGAGAAGCACTGGGTCGACCTGATGCAGGTGGCGATCTCCATCAGTGAGGCACCGACGTCGAGCTGGCCGCTTGATCACCAGCTCGCAGGCCAGGCGAGGGGAAGTTAGGAGAGCTCCAGCGAACTCGACTCAGGACCTGTTGCTCACCCAACTCCGCCACACCCACGCCACCGAACTCATCGACAACGGCATCTCCATCGAAGCCGACGCAGTGCTCGGTCTGACGCCCGCATCCAGCGCTTCGGCGGCTACGCCACCGACGAGGTTGCCCTCGCGCCCGAGCCGTTCGACGCGCGGCACCACTGGTCAGGATCTTCGCGATCGACCTGGTCCACGAGCTTGTCCGCACTGGGCGCGCTTGAGGAGGTGGAGCGCAGTCGCCGCGACACTGTCGTGCTGTCGGATCGATGACGACCGGCATCCCGGAAAATTCTTCAAAGAAGTCCGGGAGGAGGTGTCGGATCGGGGCGGTGGTGTTCGTAGCAGGAGTGAGGTCGCCCGCAAGGGGCGGCGCCAAGGCAAAGGAACCGCGATCATGAAGCTGACGACCGTGACTCAGGTCACCATCGATGGAGTGATGCAGGGAAACGGCGGTGCGTCGGATGAGGACCGCAGGAACGGATTCGAGCGCGGCGGATGGGCGCGGGGGGCGGGTGACGACGAGACCAGGACGTTCATCACGCAGACCTACCAGCGCGCCGAGGCGTTCCTGTTCGGCCGGCGCACCTACGAGTTGTTCGCCGGCGCCTGGGGAACAATCGACCAGACACATCCCATCGGCGTGGCCTTGAACGAGGCCCCCAAGTACGTTGCCTCGACCACGCTCACCGCGCCGCGTTGGGAGGACACGACCGTTCTCCGCGGTGACCTCACGGCGGCCATCAGTGAGCTGAAGGCCAAGCCCGGGGGTGAGGTGCAGGTGCACGGCAGTGGCATCCTGACCCGGTGGCTGCTGGAGAACGACCTGGTCGACGAGATGATTCTGATCGTGATCCCGGTGATCCTCGGCCAGGGCGCGAGACTGTTCCCGGAGACCGGTCCGGATCTTGCGCTCGACCTGGTCGAGTCGCGGGTCGACTCGAAGGGCGTGACGATCCAGGTCTACCGGCCGGCCGGGCGCCCGCGGTATGCAAGGGCCTGAAGTCCCTACCATCGAACCACGCTGTCTTGACACCACAGGAGATGATCTTCAGATGCGGTACCTGGTTTCCGTGATCGATGACAAGAGCAATCCCGGCAGCACGGACAGGCGGCCTGCTATCAGCGCGTTCAACGAACGACTGATCGCCGAGGGCTACTGGGTTTTCGCGGGCGGACTCGCGGACACCGACGCGGCCACAGTCATCGACAACCGGGGCGAGCAGGCGGTGTTCAGCGACGGGCCTTTCGTGGAGTCGAAGGAGTACCTCGCCGGCATCTGGGTGTGGGAGGCCCCCGATCTGGATGTGGCGCTCAAGCTCGCCGCCGAGGCGTCGAAGGTCTGCGATCGGAAGATCGAGGTGCGGCCGTTCCAGTGAGCGACGTCGAGGAGGCGATCACCCGGGCCCACCACGACGAGTGGGCGCGCGTGGTGGCCGCCCTGACCAGGCGCTTCGGTGACCTCGGCATCGCCGAGGAGGCAGCGGCCGAGGCGTTCACGACCGCCGTCGAGCGGTGGCGGGCCGACGGCCTGCCCCCCAACCCGGGCGCGTGGCTGACCACCACCGCCAATCGCAAGGCCATCGACCGGATCCGGCGCGAGAACAAACGCGACGACAAGCACAAGGAGGCTCAGATGCTGCACGACAACACCCCACCCGCGCCGCTGGGCGCCATCGACGACGACCGGCTCCGGCTGATCTTCACCTGCTGTCACCCGGCGCTGGCGGTGGAAGCGCGCGTGGCGTTGACGCTGCGCATGGTCGGCGGTCTGACCGTGCCCGAGATCGCCCGTGCCTTCCTGGTGCAGGGGACCACCATGGAGCAGCGCATCACCCGCGCGAAGGCCAAGATCAAGGCGGCTCGCATCCCCTATCGGATGCCGTCCGCCGACGATCTGCCGGCACGCGTCTCCGGCGTCCTGGCCGTCCTGTTCCTCGTCTTCAACGAGGGCTACCTGGCCAGCGGCCCCGACACCGATCCCGTACGACACGACCTGACCACCGAGGCGATCCGGCTCACCCGCCTGATCCGCGCGCTCCTGCCGCAGGACGGAGAAGTGGCCGGGCTGCTGGCGCTGATGCTGCTCATCGAGGCCCGCCGCCCCGCCCGGGTCTCGGCCAGCGGCGAACTGGTCCCCCTGGCCGAGCAGGACCGCGGCGCCTGGGACGCGGAGCTGATCGCCGAAGGTCATCGGCTGGTGCGCGAGCGCCTGGCCGCTGCCGCTGCCGGGGTGGCTCCGGGTCGCTATCAGATTCTCGCTGCGATCAACGCGGTGCACACCTCCGCCCGCGACATCCGCGACACCGACTGGTCGCAGGTCCTCGCCCTCTACGACCAGCTCGTCCGCCTCGACCCCTCGCCGATCATCGCCCTCAACCGGGCCATTGCCGTGGCCGAGCTCGACGGGCCGGAGGTGGCACTGGCCATCGTTGACCGCCTCGCCGAGGCGTTGGCCGGCTATCACGCCTACCACGCCACCCGCGCCGACCTGCTGCGCCGGCTGGGCCACAGTCAGCAGTCACGCGCGGCCTACGACCGGGCCATCGAGCTGGCCGGCAACACCGGCGAGACCGCCTACCTCACCCGCCGCCGCGCCCAACTGCAGTAGCGCCCGCGTGTGAAGAGCGCACTTGATACAGCGATGAAAGGCGACGCGGAACGCTGCACTATTGAGGGGTCCCGGACTGGTGGGCTCGCTTATTCAACTGCCGTCAGTTCGGCGGGGTGGTCTGGGTAGTGGTGACTGTGTGTGGTCGCCTGGGGCGTAGCGGTTGTAGGTGGTTCCGGTCTCGGTGGCGAGCTTGGCCGTGGTGACGGGGTGGAAGCCGAGGGCGTCGGCGATGATCGGGGCGGGGCTGTCTTGGATGTGCTGGCGGAGGGCGGCTCCGCGAGCAGGGAGGGCCGGAATGCCGAGTTGACGGATCTGCTTGGCGAGCGATTCGGGTCGTAGCGGCTGTTCGGCTCGCCGTGCGCCACCTCTGAGGATCCCACCCGCCGCCACCGTCCTGATGGCCACGGTGGCGGCGGGTGATCTACCGCGCCCCGGTTACGGCTTGAGACCGAAGGCGCGGATGACGGTCTGGGTGACGCCGCCGCCGTTCCGCTGGTCGGCGGTGACCCGGATAGAGACGTATGACGCGCCGGCCGGCGCGTTCAGCGTCGCCCGCCAGGTGCCCTTCGTCTCCTTCTGATCCTGCGATTGCCACGTGTTCCCGTCGTCGTAGGAGACCTCGAGCCGGAGCCGGGAGACATCGTCCGCTGCGGAGGTGCCGCCAAGCACCGATGGTGTGATGGAGATTCCGGTCCGGCGATCCGCCCGGCCCGCGAGGTCCAGGTCGGTCGCGTAGTCCAGCTGGACCAGGGGGATCTCCTTCGTCTCGGTGGTGGCCCCGGAGGTGAAGCGCCACTCGGTGCTGGTGGTGGTCGAGTAGGGGCTGAGGTCGGGGCTGCCCGTCGTGTCCACGACCAGCCGGTACGGCAGTTCCCGATCGTCCAGCCTGCTCACGTCGAAGTAGTAGTAGGGAATCTGGAGCAGCTGTGTGTCCCCCTGGTAGAGCGAGAGCGTCTGGTTGGCGGGGCCGTCGTGCGCCGACCCGCCATCGCCGAGTCCCGCGACGGTCATGGTGAAATCGCCGGCTGGCAGCCGGTAAAGGGCGTCGGCGGCGAGCAACCGGGTCCGCATGACGGGCCCGAACCAGCGGTCCTCGTGTGCGCTGCCCGGCTTGTAGCTCAGCTCGTCGGTGGCCGTCGTCCACTCCTGCGTGGCGCCCGTCTGGCCGTTGGGGTACCGCAGGGTGCCGGACTGCTTCCACTGGACGCCGGGTCCGGTGGAGACCCAGTCGGTACGCGTCCCCGCGGCGACCGGCTCGCTGGCGAACGGAAGCTTCACGACGTTCCCCCACTGGTGCGCAGGGCCGCCCGGCCAGTCGTACGGGGGGAAGTCATCACGCATCTCTATGCCCTGCTTGCCGGGAGGCACGGCGAAGTCGAGGTCGATCCGGGCGAGGCTGCGCGGATCGGTGTCGGCAGACGGGTCGGCGGGCACGCCGCCGACGTGGTAGTCGGCCAGGTCGTAGAGGTACTTGGGCGTGGGGTGTGACTCGGCCGCCAGGTGGATCGGCCTGTCGGCCGCGGTGATCTTCTTGATCAGCTTCTCCCCCTCGTCCCGGCTCAGCGAGGCGACCGGTACCGATCCGGCGGTGGTGTGGTCGGGCTCGCCGTACCACCAGTCGCCGATCCGACCGGATTCCTGGTCGACCACCAGGAGCATCGCCGCGCCGGCCACCTTCGCCGCTGCCTGCTGATCCGTCGGCACGGCGTCGGTGCTGCGCACGACCACGGCCTTGCCGCGGGCGGACAGGCCGGCGTAGTCGGCCGCCGTACCGTTGCCGGCGAAGACTGCGTCCAGGCGCGAGGTGCCGTCCGGCAGCGGCGGGGAGCCGGGTTGCGCGAGCGCGTCGTCGAGGCGTTCGCCGTCGTAGGTGATCGCCAGCGGCGTCTGCTTCGCGCGGAACCTGGTGCTGAAGGCGAAGCTGCCCTTCGTCACCTTGTCCTTGGTCGGCAGGGCCCACACACTGTCGTAGTCGGCCGAGGGGAACAGCACGTCGAAGACGGCCCCGGTGCCCGGCGTCGGCTTGCTGGAGGTGAAGGAGCGCCAAAGGTCGAGCCTGCTGTCGACGACGGCGGTCGGCTTGGGCGTCGCCACCTTCACCTGCCGGGCCCGCGAGGCGTCGAGGTCCACGTCCCGGTCGGTCGTCAGGTCGACCTCCGGGGCGGCCAGCACGGCCTCCCCGAGGGAGTGGGGACCGTGCGTCCCCTCGACGTCCGCGTACGAGCTGAGCGCGTACGTGCCCGGCGCCCAGCGGCTGGTGAGCGATCCGTCCTCGGGGACCCACAGCCAGGAGTCGATCCCATTGTCGCCGGCGATGTGGACCGCGCCGCTCATGGGCCGTCCGGAGCGGTCCTCCAGGTGGACGGTGAGGTTGCGCTTCTCGGCCTCGACGGAGGCCCCCGCGGCCGTGTGCGCGAGTACGGCGCCGTCGCTGTCCTTCGCCAGGACCTGGGCGGCGTACTGCCCCGCCGCGAGCCCCTTCGGGTCCACCACCAGGCCGACCTGCGCGGTTCCCCGCGCGGGCACGGAGACGTGGTCGGCATCCAGCGTGAACACCCCCGCGCCGGAGTCCGCTCGGTCGACGGAGAGGTCCAGCGCGACGGGGGAGTCCGAGGTGTTGGTGTAGGTGATCTCACGCTTGATCGGCTGCGGCGGCGTGGTGCGCGACCATGGGATGAGTCCCGCGTCCACCGACCCGGTCGCGACGACCCGGGCGAAGTACGCACCAGACGCCGACATCCGGCCAGTTCCGGCCTTGTACGGGTTGCGCTCGGAGGTCAGCGCGCTGGTGCTCATCAGGGCGTCTTTGATCTGCTGCCCGCTCCAGCCGGGATGCTTCTGGGCCAGCAGGACGGCCGACCCGGCGACGTGCGGCGCCGCCATGGAGGTGCCGTCGAGCCCGGTGTAGTAGCCGCTGCCGGTCGCCATGTACTGCGAGCGTGCCGCCACCACGCCCACCCCGGGGGCGGTGATGTCGGGCTTGAGGCCGTCGTCCAGCAGACGCGGCCCGGCGCTGGAGAACTGGGCGAGATTGTCGGAGCCGTCCACCGCGCCGACGGTGAGGGCGGCGTCCGCCGTTCCCGGCGCGCCGAGGTGGTAGGAGGTGTTGTTTCCGTCGTTGCCCGCGGAGATGACGAAGAGCGCGCCCGTCTCGGCGCTCAGCCGGTTCACGGCCTGGCTCACCGGATCGTTCTGGCCGTGCCGCGACGGATCGCCCAGGCTCATGCTGATCACCTTGGCGTGCTCGGTCCGCGCCGCCCACTCCATGCCCGCGATGACCCAGGAGTCCTGGCCCGTTCCCTTGTTGCTGAGCACCTTGCCCACCAACAGGTCAGCCTTGGGGGCGACCCCGCGCTCCACGCCGT
>NZ_JBFAMX010000278.1:0-12916 GCF_040659615.1 Nonomuraea sp. NPDC049784 | reverse complement strand
CCCCGCGCGACGGCCTCGCCGGGCGGCACCCGCTCGGCGGCCTCCAGCAGGATCGACTCCCACACCTGTCGCAGGGGCCCGAGCGCGGATGCCGCCAGGATCCGCGGCCGGAGGCCGCCCGTCTCCTCCGCCAGCGCCTCGGCCAGCGCGTGCTCGCGCGCCGCGAACAGCTCGCGGCCGTAGGCGCGCAGGGTCTCGCTGCCGCGATAGATCCGGCCGAAGAGCGCCAGGTCACCGGCCGGCTCGGCACGCAGGAGCCGGCTCAGCGCGACCGGCACCCGCCCGCCCGGCCGGCGCTGCCGCACGATCTCGGCCGGGTCGCCCGCCAGCAGCGGCTCGTGCTCGAAGAAGAGCTGTTCCTTGGCGGGGAAGTGGTTGAACACGGTCTTGGCCGACACGTCGGCCGCGTCGGCGACCTCGTTGACCGTCACCGTGTCGAACCCCCGCAGGGCGAACAGGCGCAGGGCCGCGTCCGCGATGGCACGCCGGGTCTCGGCCTTCTTGCGTTCGCGCCTGGCAGGGGGCTGCTGGGTCGGCATGCGGAGATATTACATCGGCATAATCCTTTCAGCCGCTGAATCTTTACGTCAGGGGGCCTCC
The DNA here is from genome assembly GCF_040659615.1 of Nonomuraea sp. NPDC049784. Taxonomy (NCBI): domain Bacteria; kingdom Bacillati; phylum Actinomycetota; class Actinomycetes; order Streptosporangiales; family Streptosporangiaceae; genus Nonomuraea; species Nonomuraea sp. NPDC049784. Next base: position 12,316 of record NZ_JBFAMX010000278.1, on the reverse strand, counting down.
AGCCCTCCGTCGGGCCTGCGCACCCGTGCGGCCCACCGCTCGTGCTGGTGGGTGACCGGCGGGTGCTTGGCGGCTTGTTTCTCGTCCAGGTCGATGCCCCAGCCGGGTTGGTCATGGGGGTAGAGGTAGCCCTGGCGCGGGTTGATCGTGCCGGGGAATGTCTCCAGGACCGCGTCGGGATAGACGTGGCCCTCCTGGATCTGGAAGGCCGCCGTGGTCACGTCGAGCGCGAGGTTGGCCGCCGCGCCGACCGGCGAGACGTCCGCGGGCGCGTGCCACGCCGTGCCGACGCCCGTCAGCTCGCACATCGCCACCAGCTTGCGCGCCGGAGTGAGACCGCCGATCGAGGAGATGTGCAGGCGCAGCAGGTCCACGCCGCCCAGCTTGACCACCCTGGCCGCGTCGGTGACGGAGGCGAGCTGCTCGCCCGCCGCGATCGGCATCGGTGCCGCCTGCCGCACCTCAGGAAGGCGATCGTAGAACTCGGGCGCGATGGGATCCTCAAGGAAGAACAGCTGGTACGGCTCCAGCGCCCGGGCCAGCCCGATCGCCTGCTTGGGAGTGAGCCTGGAGTGCACGTCGTGCATGAGGCCCGGCTCTTCCCCGAGCTCCTCTCGGGCTCGTTCGAACAGCTTGGGAGTGTCACGCAGGTAGCGCTGGACGTCCCAGCCGTCCGGGTACGGCTGCCCGGGATAGCCGCCCGGCGTGCCGGGAGCGCCGTAGTGCCCCAGGCCGGGCGCCCCGGTCTGGAGCCGGACGTTGCGGTAGCCCGCGGCCAGGATCGTCCGGGCATGCTCGAGGGTCTCCTCGACGGTGGCCCCGGCCGCGTGCAGGTAGGTGTCGGCCGCGGCGCGGACCCGGCCGCCGAGCAGTTCGTACACCGGCATGCCCGCGCGCTTGCCGGCGATGTCCCACAGCGCCATGTCCACGCCGGACAGCGCGTTGTTCAGCACCGGCCCGTCGCGCCAGTACGACGACAGGTGGATCATTCGGGTGATGTCCTCGATGTCGGCCGGGTGACGGCCCACGAGCATGGGCGCCACGTGCTGCTCGACGGCGGCGGCCACGGCGTGGCAGCGCTGGGTGAAGGTGGCGCAGCCCAGCCCGTACAGGCCGGGCTCGCTGGTCTCGACCTTCACCACGACCAGCGGCGGACCCTCAGGCGCGGTGACGATGGGGCGGATCCGCGTGATGCGGAGCTTGTCGCGGGAGGGCCAGGGCGCCTGGGTCTCTCTCATCGGGCTCGTCATGGCAGCACGTACCTCGCGGTGAATCCGAGCACCCGCTCGGCGGCGCGCAGGTCGAGCGGCACGGTGCGGTCGGGCAGCGGCGCCCGCCGTTCGCTGTCGGGATGGAACACGGCCAGCAGCTCCTCGGTCGGATCGGACATCAGCGTGTTGGGCGCGGCGACGGTGACCACGTGGTGGCCCTCGATCGGGCGCGTGACCGCCAGCCAGGCAGCCCACGCGGCGTCCCGCACGTCCAGGTAGCTCCACAACTCCTTGGCGCCGGCGGCCCGGTCGACGGCCCACTCCTCCGCCGTGTGCTGGAGCTTGTCCTCTGGACCGCCCAGCCGGGGGAAGCGCAGTGCGACGGTGGTCATGCCGTGCCTGCGGCTCATCATCGCCGCCGTGAGCTCGTCGGCCTGCTTGGACAGCCCGTACGGATCCTCGACCCGCAGCGGGATCTGCTCGTCGACGGGCACGTAGGCCGGGTGCAGCACTCTGTCCGCCCAGGCCAGTCCCAGGGCCGACATGCTGCTGGCGATGGCGGCGCGCCCCACGCCCGCCCGGCCGGCCTCCTCCAGCACCACGAACGTGGCCCTGGTGTTGCCGCAGAACACCTCCTCCGGCGTGCCGAGCACGGGCGCCGGGAGCGCGGCGAGGTGGATCACGGCGTCCACGCCGTCCAGCGACCGCCTGACCACATCGGGATCGCCCGCGCTGCCCACCATCATGCGATCGACCGGCAGGCCGCCGGGGTCGCGGAGGTCCAGCCCGGTCACCGCCACCTGATGGCGTGCGAGGAGATCGAGGGTGGCCAGGCCAACGCTTCCTGCCGCCCCCGTCACCAGCACCCGCCGCGGAAAGTCGGTCATGTACTCCCCACATATGCAAATCGATTTGTGATCCGCAGCATGCCGGGCAGGAGGCACCGATGTCAAGGTGGGTATAGCGACTGTAAGTTTTGCATGAAGGAAAATTGCGTAAGCCAGTTGAGATTTTGCAGATCTTCGTCGTCAGTCACCGTTCATCCACTGAACGTTGAGCTTCTTGACAGCCGCATTACAGCGAGATAAGTCTTCACAAAACGTCAAGCGCAATTGGGAAGCAGGCGCCTCCTACCCTCCCTGACGTCCCCCCGGTCAGGAAAGGAACCCCCATGTCTGCGTGGTCGAGGCTGCTCGTCGCGGCGTCGCTGATGCTCACCAGCGCGGCGGCGATGGACATCCCACCCGGTGACTATCAGCAGGTCCAGTTGGCCCTCGGGCCGGCCGAACTGGGCGAGCCCATGTCGCTCGCGGTCCTGCCCGACAGATCGGTGCTGCACACCGCCCGAGACGGCACGGTCCGCCACACCGACGCCTCCGGCGCGACCAAGGTGGCGGGCAAGCTCGATGTCTACACCCACGACGAGGAGGGGCTGCAGGGGATCGCCGTCGATCCCGGCTTCGCCGCGAACCGCTTCGTCTACCTGTACTACTCGCCCAAGCTGAGCACCCCGGCCGGGGACGCCCCCGTGACCGGCACAGAGGCCGACTTCGCGCCCTGGAAGGGCCACCTGAACCTGTCGCGCTTCACCCTCAAGGCCGACGACACCCTCGACCTGGCCGGCGAGAAGGTCGTGCTGGAGGTGCCCAACGACCGTGGCCAGTGTTGCCACGTGGGAGGCGACATCGACTTCGACGCCGCGGGCAATCTCTACCTGACCACCGGCGACGACACCAACCCGTTCGAGTCCAGTGGCTTCTCGCCGCTCGACGAGCGCACCGACCGCAACCCGCAGTTCGACGCGCAGCGCTCCTCGGGCAACACCAACGACCTGCGCGGCAAGCTCCTGCGCATCAAGCCGCAGCCGGACGGGACCTACACCATCCCGGCGGGCAACCTCTTCCCGCCCGGCACGGCCAGGACGCGGCCCGAGATCTACGCCATGGGTTTCCGCAACCCCTTCCGCATGTCAGTCGACAAGGCGACGGGCACGGTATACCTGGGCGACTACGGCCCGGACGCGGGCACCGCCGACCCCAACCGAGGCCCAGGCGGCCAGGTGGAGTTCGACCGCATCACCGCCCCGGGCAACTACGGCTGGCCGTACTGCACCGGCACCAACACCACCGCCGAGACCTACAACGAGTACACCTTCCCCAGCGGCCCCTCCGGAGCCAAGTACGACTGCGCGGGCGGGCCGGCGAACAACTCCCTCCGCAACACCGGGCTCGCCACGCTGCCGGCCGCCAAGCCCAGCTGGATCAGGTACGGCGACGCTGGCTCGCCGCCCGAGTTCGGCGGCGGTTCCGAGTCGCCCATGGGCGGCGACGTCTACCGCTACGACGCGAGCTCGACCTCGTCGGTCAAGTTCCCGCAGTCGCTCGACGGCCGCTACTTCGCCATGGAGTTCGGCCGCCAGTGGATCAAGGCGATCGAGGTCAAGGGCGACGGCACCCCCGGTGTGATCGAGGACTTCCCGTGGGACGGCACGCAGATCATCGACTCGGAGTTCGGCCCCGACGGCGCCCTGTACGTGCTGGACTACGGCACGGGCAGCAGCAATCAGGCGCTCTACCGGATCGAGTACCTCGGCGGCGCCAACCGCAACCCCGTCGCCAGGGCCGCGGCCGACAAGACCTCCGGGAAGGCGCCGCTGACCGTGGCCTTCTCCTCGGCCGGCAGCTCCGACCCCGAGGGCGGCGCGCTCACCTACTCGTGGGACTTCGGCGACGGTGCCACCTCGACGCAGGCGAACCCGCCGCACACCTACAGCGCCAACGGCACCTTCCGGCCGACCCTGACCGTACGTGACCCGCAGGGCCTGACCGGGACTGCCAGCCTGGTGATCACGGTCGGCAACACCGCGCCCACCGTGACGCTGACCACCCCGGCCGACGGACAGCTCTTCTCCTACGGCCAAGCCGTGCCCTTCAAGGTCACCGTCACCGACCCCGAGGACGGGACGGTGGACTGCGCCGGCGTCAAGGTGACGTACCTGCTGGGACACGACAACCACACCCATGCGATCACTTCCAAGAACGGCTGCGAGGGATCGATCACCATCCCGGTCGACGGCGAGCACGACGCGGCGGCCAACCTCTACGGCGTCTTCGACGCCGAGTACACCGACAAGGGCGGGCTGACCGGCCACAGCGTGCGCACGCTGCAGCCGGTGCACCGCCAGGCCGAGCACTTCGGCGCCCAGCAGGGCATCCAGGTCGCCAATCACGGCGGGGCCGAGGGCGGAGCGACGGTCGGCTTCACCGACAACGGCGACTGGATCTCCTTCGAGCCCTACGTGCTGGCCGGAGCCACCAGGCTGACCGCCCGGGTCTCCTCCGGCGGCCCCGGCGGCACGATCGAGGTGCGATCCGGTTCATCGACCGGCACTCTGCTCGGCACGCTCACCGTGTCCAACACCGGAGGCTGGGACACCTACACCGATGTCTCCGCCGCGCTGAGCAACGCCCCCAGCGGCACGACGAAGCTGTTCCTGGTCTTCAAGGGCGTGTCGGGACAGGGCAACCTGTTCGACGTGGACGCCTTCACCTTCACCACCGGATCGGCGCCGAGCACCACCGTCGAGGGCGAGTCCTACACCTCAGGCTCCGGCGTGCAGGTCGCGGCCCACACGCCGGCCAGCGGCGGCCAGACGCTCGGCTTCATCGAGAACGGCGACTGGGCGGGCTACTCGAGCGTCGACACGGGGGGCGCCAAGACCTTCTCCGCCCGCGTCTCCTCGGCCGGAGCGGGCGGCACGATCCAGGTGCGTTCGGGGTCGGCCACCGGCACCCTGCTCGGCTCGGTCTCCGTACCGTCCACCGGTGGGTGGGAGAACTTCCAGAACGTCTCGACCACGCTGACCGGCTCCGCCGGCGGACCGCTCTTCCTGGTCTTCACCGGCGGCAGCGGCTACCTCTTCGACATCGACACCTTAACGATCACCAGGTAGGGGAAGGCGATGCTCCACAAACTCCTGAGCCTCGTGCTCGTGGCGGCGAGCCTGACCGCCGCCTCCGCGGACCCGGCCTACCAGGTGCTGGTCTTCTCCAAGACCGCCGGGTTCCGCCACGACTCGATCCCGGCCGGCATCCAGGCCATCCGCGATCTCGGCGCGGCGAACAACTTCACCGTGACCGACACCGAGGACGGCGGCGCCTTCACCGGCGCCAACCTGGCCGGCTACAAGGCCGTCGTCTTCCTCAACACCACCGGCGACGTGCTCAACGACACCCAGCAAGCGGCCTTCCAGTCCTATGTCGACTCGGGCGGCGGTTACATGGGCGTCCACGCCGCCGCCGACACCGAATACGACTGGCCGTACTACGAGAAGCTGGCCGGTGCCTGGTTCAAGGGCCACCCCGCCATCCAGCAGGCCACCGTGCGCACCGAGGACCGTGCGCATCCCGCGACCGCCCACCTCGGTCCGACCTGGACGCGGACCGACGAGTTGTACAACTACCGCACCAACCCCCGCCCTTCGGTACGCGTGCTGCAGACCCTCGACGAAAGCAGCTACAGCGGCGGCGACATGGGCGACCACCCCATCACGTGGTGCCACCCGCAGGGACAGGGGCGCGCGTTCTACACCGGCCTCGGCCACACCATCGAGTCGTACGCCGATCCCGCCTTCCGTAACGAGCTCCTCGGCGGCATCAGGTACGCGGCCGGGCTCGCCAAGGCGGACTGCCGGCCGGAGACCGGCTACACCACGCTGTACAACGGCTCCACCAGCGGCTGGTCCCAGGCGGGCCCGGGCGGTTTCGCCAACGCCGACGCCACCCTGAGCTCGCAGGGCGGGATGGGCCTGCTGTGGTACAGCGCCAAGGAGCTCGGCTCCTACTCGCTGAAGCTGGACTGGAAGCTGACCGGCGACAGCAACTCCGGGGTCTTCGTCGGCTTCCCGGCCTCCTCCGATCCGCAGTCGGCCATCGACAACGGCTACGAGGTGCAGATCGACGCCACCGACACCCCGGACCGCACGACCGGGGCGATCTACGGCTTCAAGGCCGCCGACCAGGCCGCCCGCGACGCGGCGCTGAACCCGCCCGGCGAGTGGAACACCTACGAGCTGCTGGTGGAGGGCGAGCGCCTGCAGGTCTTCCTCAACGGCGTGAAGATCAACGACTTCACCAACACTGACCCGCGGCGCTCGCTGCGCCAGGGCAACATCGGCATCCAGAACCACAGCGCCTCCGACCAGGCGGCCTTCCGCAACATCCGGATCAAGGAGCTGAGCGGCGGCGGGAACGTCACCGCCGAGGGCGAGTCCTACACCTCCAACTCGGGGGTGCAGGTCGCGACCCACACGCCGGCCAGTGGCGGCAAGACGCTCGGCTACGTCGACAACGGCGACTGGGCGGGCTACTCCCAAGTCAGCACCGCGGGGGCCACACGGTTCAGCGCCCGCATCTCCTCCGGCGGGCCGGGCGGCACGATCCAGGTCCGTTCGGGGTCGGCCACCGGCACCTTGCTCGGCTCGGTCTCCGTACCGTCCACCGGCGGCTGGGAGAATTTTCAGAACGTCTCCACCCCGCTGACCGGCTCCGTGACCGGACCGCTCTTCCTGGTCTTCACCGGCGGCAGCGGCAACCTGTTCGACGTCGACACCCTCACCCTGGAGAGCTCGACCGACGGCGGCACGGCGCTGTCGGACAAGGTGCACGTCTTCTACTACCCCTGGTACGGCTCGCCGCAGGTCAACGGCGGCTGGCGGCACTGGCCGCAGGGCGGGCACACCCCGCCCGACGACATCGGCGCGGACTTCTACCCCGCCTTGGGCGCCTACGACTCCGGCGACTTCGCCGGCACGGTGGCTCAGCACATGAAGTGGATCAAACAGGCGGGTGCCGGGGCGCTGGTGCTCAGCTGGTGGGGCCGTGGCAGCTATGAGGACAACCTCGCCAGAGGGGTCATGGACGCGGCGGCGAAGGAAGGGCTCAAGGTGGCCTGGCACCTGGAGCCGTACTCCGGCCGCACCGCCGCCTCCACTGTGGAGGACATCCGCTACATCAACCAGACCTACGGGTCGCATCCGGCCTTCCGCAACGCCTTCTACGTCTTCGAGAGCCTGCGCATCACCGACTGGTCCGCCCTGAGCCAGGTCAACCAGAGCAACGTCATCCTGGCCCAGACCACCGACACCACGAAGATCGCGAACTTCAACGGCATGTACACCTACGACGCGATCGCCGGCGCCACCGCGCCGGGCTGGCAGCAGGCCGCCGACTACGCACGCCAGCACGGCCTGGTGTGGGCCCCGTCGGTGGGCCCCGGCTACCTCGACGACCGCGCGGTGCCCGGCAACACCACGCCCACCCTCTCCAGGGACAACGGAGCCACGTATGACAAGGAGTGGTCCAACGCCCTGCAGACCAAGCCCACGTGGGTGTCCATCACGTCCTTCAACGAGTGGCACGAGGGCAGCGTGATCGAGCCGGCGGTCGTGCGGTCGGGCTACCAGAGCTACGAAGGAGCCTACGGGCGCACGGGCGCCTCGGCCCAGACCGCCTATCTGGACCGCACCGCATACTGGGTCAACCAGTTCGCGGCAGCCGGCTGACCTCGGACACTGGCCCGTCCGGACCTGGCCAAAGCTGGTAAAAATGCGGGTCCGCCCGGGTGTGGGCGGGCCCGCGCCGGGCATGCACGCGGGCGTTCGTGTCGCGTCCGAGGAGCAGCATGCCCCTGTCCAGACTCATCGCCTCAGCGGCCCTGGTGCTCACCGCGCTGGCCGGCTGCGGCACCATCGCGGTGACAGACAACGCGGGCGTGGCGCCCGCCGGTCCCGCGACGCCGACCGCGTCCAGGCGGCCGTCGTTCCGCCAGCCTCACGAGCTGGTGAGCAGGAACGGCCGGCTGGCCGTGCGGCTGGTCGTGGAGTCGCGGACGGTACGGCTGGCGGGCCAGGACGTGCGGGCGCTGACGTACAACGGCGAGTACATGCCGCCGACGATCCGCCTGCGGCCCGGTGACCGGCTCGACCTGACGCTGGTGAACCGGCTGGGGGAGCACACCAACCTGCACACGCACGGCTGGCACGTCTCCCCGGGCGACAACTCCGACAACATCTACGTGCACATCAAGCCGGGCCAGACCTTCCACTACGCCTACCGGCTGCCGAAGGACCTGGCGCCGGGCACCTACTGGTACCACTCGCACGCCCACCCCCTGTCCGAGGCGCAGGTGTTCGCGGGGCTGTCCGGCGCGATCGTGATCGACGGACTGGACCGGTACCTGCCACCCGGCCTGCGGCACGTCACCGAGCGCCTGATCGCGCTGAAGGACTTCCAGGTGCACGCGGGGGCCATCCCGACGGCGAACATCGACAGCAACGCCCCGACCACCCGGACGGTCAACGGGCTGGTCGACCCGATCATGAACATCCGCCCCGGCGAGACGCAGCTGTGGCGGCTGGCCAACATCGGCGCCGACATCGCCTACAACGTCCAGCTGCAGGGCGTGCGCTTTTACGTGGTGGCGCAGGATGCCAATCCCGTCGACCGGGTCTGGAGCGCCAAGACGTTGTTCATGCCGCCGGGGAGCCGGTTCGACGTGCTCGTGCAGGGGCCGCCGGCCGGCCGCAGCCGCCTGATCACCACGGCCTACAGCACGGGTCCGGCTGGTGACTCCTACCCGGAAGCGACGCTGGCCACCCTGGCGTCCTCGGGAGACCCCACGACTCCCGCGAGACTGCCCGCGAAATTCGCCCCGATCGACGACCTGAGCAGGGATCGCATCGCCCAGCGGCGCGTCATCACCTTCTCCGAGAACGATCAGGGCAACGAGTTCTACATCAACGGCAAGCCGTTCGATCCGAACCGGATCGACGTGCGGGCGAAGCTGAACACCACCGAGGAGTGGCGGGTGCGCAACCTCGCCAACGAGCAGCACACCTTCCACGTGCACGTCAACGACTTCCAGCTGATGAGCGTGAACGGCCGGCCGTACCGCTTCCGCGGCTGGCAGGACACGGTGCAACTACCGAGCCGCGGCGAGGTGGTCATCAGGATGAGGTTCAGGGATTTCACCGGCAAGTACCCGCTCCACTGCCACATCCTCAACCACGAGGACCGCGGCATGATGGCCAACATCGAGGTCCTGCGTTAGCCGGGCAGGAGCAGCCGGAACTCGGTCCGGCCAGGGCGGCTCCGCATGTTCACCGAGCCGCCGTGGGCGGCCATCACGGCCCGCACGATGGCCAGGCCGAGCCCGGCCCCGCCGGTGGCCCGCGACCGGCCGGGGTCCGCGCGGGCGAACCGCTCGAAGATCTCCTCCGAGAGGCCGGGCGGTATGCCGGGACCGTCGTCACTGACGCTGACCTCCACTCCGGCCGGCAGCCGGCGGACGGCCACGGTGACCGTGGTGCCGTCCGGCGTGTGGACGCCGGCGTTGCTCAGCAGGTTGGCGAGCACCTGGTGCAGCCGGAGCGGGTCGCCGGTCACCGTGACCGGGTCCTCCGGCAGTGCCAGCCGCCAGAGGTGGCCGGGGGAGGCGGCCCGCGCGTCGCCCGTGGCCTCGATGGCCAGGCGGGTCAGGTCGACCTCCTCCCTGGCCAGCGGGCGTCCCTCGTCCAGCCGGACCAGCAGGAGCAGCTCGTCGACGAGCTCGCTCATCCGTCCGGACTCGGCGTCGATCCTGTTCAGCGCGTGCCGTACGTCATCTGACATCGGCCCGCGGTCGCGCAGCGCGAGCTCGGCGTGCCCGCGGATCGAGGCGAGGGGCGTGCGCAGCTCGTGGCTCGCGTCGGCGGCGAAGGAGCGCAGCCGCTGCTCGACGGCGTGCCTGCGGGCCAGCGCGGACTCCACGTGGCCCAGCATGCGGTTGAACGCGGCTCCGACCAGGCCCGTCTCGGTTCGCGGGTCGGTGTCGGGCACGCGTTCGCCCAGGGTCACCTCGCCGCTGGCCAAGGGCAGCTCGCTGACCTTGCGGGCGGTCGTGGCGATGCGTTGCAGGGGGCGCAGCGACAGGCGTACCCAGACGGCGCCGGCGACACCGGCGACGGCGAGCGTGCCCGTGAACATCGACAGCTCGAGCAGCTGCAGCCGGGCGACGGCCTCCTCCACCCCGTGCAGCGAGAGCCCGGTGATCAGGACGTCCCCGTCCCGCCCCGGGACGGCGCGGACCCGGTAGTCGTCCAGGGCGGACAGGTCCACGGTCTCCGGAGGGCCGCCGACCGGCAGCGCGGCCAGCGCCTGCTTGTCCTGACTACTGAGCTGCACCGGGAGCGCGGCCTCCCGCGACACGACCGCCGCCTGGGTGACGCGCCCGGCGACCAGCCGCGCGCCGAACGTGTTCCGGGCCTGCCCGCGCGTGTCCTCGCCGTGCTCCAGGCTGGCGGCGAACTCCGCGCCGTAACCGGCGAGCTGCTGGTCGATGCGGCCGAGCAGGAAGCGGTCCATCGCCAGCGACGTGGCGACGCCGAGGACCGCGCACGAGAGCGCCAGCAGCACGAGCAGCCCGGCGATCATGCGGGCCCTGATCGTTCGCGGCAGGAGCTTCACGGTTTGAGCACATATCCGACGCCGCGGACGGTGTGGATCAGCGGCCGGCGGCCCGCGTCGATCTTCTTGCGCAGGTAGCTGATGTAGAGCTCCACCACGTGCGCCTGGCCGCCGAAGTCGTAGGACCAGACGTCGTCGAGGATCTGCGCCTTGGTCAGCACCCTGCGCGGGTTGCACATGAGCAGCCGCAGCAGCTCGAACTCCGTCGGCGTCAGGTCGATCAGCGTGCCGCCCCTGGTCACCTCACGGGACTCCTCGTCCATGGACAGGTCGCCCACGACGAGCCGGTCGCCGTCGCCCGGCCGTGCCATGCCCGCCCGGCGCAGCAGCCCGCGCAGGCGGGCGAGCACCTCTTCCAGGCTGAACGGTTTGGTCACGTAGTCGTCGCCGCCTGCCGTGATGCCCGCGATCCGGTCCTCCACGGCGTCCCGCGCGGTCAGGAACAGCACGCACAGCTCGGGCGTCCGCTCCCTGAGCCGGCGCATCAGCTCCAGCCCGTTGAAGTCGGGCAGCATGATGTCCAGGATCGCCGCGTCCGGGGCGAACCGCTCCGCCTCCCGGATGGCAGCGTCCCCGCTCGCCACCGCACGGACCTGCCAGCCTTCCTGGCACAGCGTCCTCTCCAGCACCTCCAGGAGATCTGGCTCGTCGTCCACGACGAGCACGCGGATCGGCGTGCCATCCGGGCGCGACAGGATGCTCATTTCCACCCCCTGACCAGAAAATACGAGCTTGCTCTGAGAATTCTCTGAAGCGTCGTTCAGAGGAAAAACATAGATTGAGCTGGCACGTTGTAGCTCATGACCACAGCTCACGTTACCGTCCGGGGAACGGGCGTCACGGCGCGCCCGGGCCGCGGCGTCAGGCCGGGGATGCTGCTGGCCGCCGTGGTGGCGGGCGGGATCGCTGTCATCGCCCTGTGGTGGCGTGGCACGCCCGCTGTGGCGGGGCTGGACGGCTGGCTGACCGAGAGCGGCCGCGTCTTGGGCCTGCTGGCCGGGTACGGGCTGGCGGTGCTGCTCGGGCTCATGGCCAGGGTCCCGGCGCTCGAACACGGCGTGGGCAGCGACCGGCTGGCTCGGTGGCACGCCATGGGCGGCCGGTACGTGATCGGGCTCGTCACGGCGCACGTGCTGGCAATCATCTGGGGATACGCCGTGGCCGACCGCGTCGGCGTGGTGGACGAGACGGCCACCATGGTGTTGACCTTCCCCGACATGCTGAAGGCGACCGCGGCCTGCCTGCTGCTGCTCGGGATCGCCCTGGTGTCGGCCCGCGCCGCGCGCCGGAGGTTGCGTTACGAAACGTGGTTCTATCTGCACTTCTACACCTATCTGGCGGCTTGGCTGGCGTTCGGGCACCAGCTCGCGACCGGTGCCCAGTTCACCGGCGACCGCGTGGCCCAGCTCGCCTGGTACGCCCTCTATCTCGGGGTGGCCGTGCTGCTGGTCTGGTACCGCTTCCTGGGCCCGGTCAGGTTGTGGGCGCGGCACCGGCTCCGCGTGGCCGGCGTCACGACCGATGCCCCCGGCGTGGTCTCGGTCCACCTCACCGGGCGCGGGCTGCGGCGGCTGCGGGCCGAGCCCGGCCAGTTCTTCCGCT
>NZ_JBFAMX010000277.1:0-13166 GCF_040659615.1 Nonomuraea sp. NPDC049784 | reverse complement strand
CGACCGAGGGCAGCGCCTCGCGGGTGTCGGCGTCGAGCCCGGCGAACGGCTCGTCCAGGATCAGCAGCCCCGGCTCGGCCATCAGCGCCTGGACCAGGCCGACCTTGTGCGCGCTGCCCTTCGACAGCTCGCCCAGGGGGACGTCGAGGAGGTGGCCCATGTTCAGGCGCTCGGTCCACGGCTCCCAGCGGGCGCCGCTCCGTACCTGGGCCATATGGCGGAGGTAGGCGGTCACCGTGAACGGCTGGGCGGTGGGGAACCGGTCGGGAGCGAAGCCGACGACCTCCGGGCGGCCGGTGATCGTGCCCGCGGTCGGCCGGGCCAGGCCGGACAGGAGCCGGAGCAGGGTCGACTTGCCTGCCCCGTTCATGCCGGTCAGCTCGATCACGTCGCCGCGGGCGAGCTGCGCGTCGGCGTCCTGGATGACTAAAGGACCACGCCTTCGGTAGCGGAAAGAGACCTTCGACAGCTGCATGATCCTGCAACGCTATATGTCAGGTCGCATCGTCGTGATAAAGAGCCTCACAATGGAGGCACCCCCAGCACGTTCTCAAAGGAGTGGGCTTGAATCGCTTTCCGCGCGTCATTGGTATGCGTTCAGGCTATGACCCCGCCGAGGTCGACGCCCTGATCGGGCGGATCGAGTCGACGCTCGGCAGGGGCCCGCACGCCATGGCGCCCGTCACGGCCGACGAAGTGCGCCGGGCTACGTTCCGCGCCAAGCGCGGCGGCTATCACGAGACCGCGGTCGACTTCGCTCTGGAGGCGTTCGTGGTGGCGCTGGAGACCCAGGCCAAGCGGCCGGTACGGCTGGCCATGGCCGAGCCGACCGGCGAGATGCTGCGCGAGGAGTGGTTCGAGACCCAGGCGGCCCGCGTCGAACGGGTGGCCTTCCGCCCGGGCCGCATGGGCACCGGCTACAACGAGGACGAGATCGACGTCTTCCTCGACCGCATCGTGGCCACCCTGCGCGGGACGACCGAGTTCCCCGTGACGGCCAAGGATGTGCGGGAGACGAAGTTCTCGACCGTGCTGTTCAGGTCCGGCTACCTGATCTCGGACGTGGACTCCTTCCTCGCGGGCATCGCGGACGTGCTGGAGCAGCGCAACTGATGTCCTGAGCGTCGCAGTCACCATTACGTGCGCTCGGGTACCACCACGCTGTTCGAGGCTCTCGACACGGTCACCGGGAAGGCCCTCGGCTCACTGCATCGCCGGCGCCGGACGGTGGAGTTCAAGAAGTTCCTCACCATCTCGACCGCGAGGTCCCCGCCCACCTGATCTGCGACAACCACGGCACCCACAAGAAGAAGTGGTTACCGGCCCACCCACGGTTCCGTCTGCACTTCACGCCCACCGGATCATCCTGGCTGAAGCTGGCGAGCGGTGGTTCGCAGAGCTGACCAGCGCCACGGGAAACCCGCCTGGATGCACCTGATGGCCATGCGACGGCGCAAGACCCTACTCCGGTACGGCCCGGCTGCGTCTCCCGGGAGACGCGGTATGACTTCCTAACTCCAGGGCACTGACCTGGCATGAATGCACTGGTCATCGGTGCCGGCATCGGAGGGCTTACGACGGCGCTCAGCCTGCACGCCGCAGGGATCGACTGCGCGATCGTGGAGGCGGTGCCGGACCTGCGGCCGCTGGGGGTCGGCATCAACCTGCAGCCGCACGCGGTGCGGGAACTGGTGGAGCTAGGCCTCAGCGAAGCACTGGAGGGGACTGGGATACCGACGAACGCCCTGATCTACACCAACCGGCATGGCGACGTGGTTCTCACACTTCCGCGCGGTCGGAACGCGGGATACCACTGGCCGCAGTACTCCATTCACCGTGGCCGCCTGCAGATGATCCTCCTCGATACAGTGCTGGAGCGGCTGGGCCCGGATGCGGTGAGCCTCGGCGTGGCCTTTGAAGACTTCGAGTACGGGGCGGGAGAAGCCGGTGCGGAGCCGGTGGGGGTACGGCTGCGCGAGGTGGCCACCGGCCGGACGGTGGTGCGGACGGCAGATGTGCTGGTCGGCGCCGACGGCCTCCACTCAACGGTCAGGGCGCGGCTGCATCCGGACGGCGATCCGCTGCGATGGAGCGGAATCACGATGTGGCGGGGCATCACGGAGTTGGAGTCATGTCTCGACGGGGCCTCCATGGTGGTCGCCGGGGCCGACGACGCGGCCAAGATCGTGGCGTACCCGATATGCGCGCAGACCCGCGCGCGGGGGCGGGCGCTGGTGAACTGGGTGGCCGAGGTGCGGGTGGCCGAGCCGGGGCCGGCGGTGGCCAAGGCAGACTGGCGGCGTGAGGGGCGGCTTGATGACGTGCTCCCGCATTTCGCCGGGTGGCGTCTGCCTTTCCTGGACGTGCCGGCGCTGATCGCCGGGGCCGGTCAAGTCCTGGAATACCCGATGGTGGACAGGGATCCACTGCCCCTTTGGGGCGTCGCCCGTGTGACGCTGGTGGGAGATGCGGCGCATCCGATGTATCCGGTGGGTTCCAACGGTGGTTCGCAGGCGGTTCTGGATGCGCGGTTCTTGGCCATGGCGCTCGCGCATGCCGGCGATCCGGTCAAGGGTTTGGCCGAATACGAAAGCCGACGCCGGACGGCGACTACCGATCTCGTCCTGGCCAGTCGGCGGTTCCCGGTGGACGAAACCGTCAAGCTGGTCGAACAACGGGCGCCCGGCGGTTTTTCTGACATCAGGGAGGTGATCACGGCGCAGGAGCTGTCCAGGATGGCGGACGCCCACAAGATAATCGCCGATATGGACGTCAAGACGCTCAATGAACGCCCGTCTTGGACCGTGCCCCAGTGACGGTGTCCCGGATCCGAGGCGACGTCCGAGATGCAACGGAGCGTCTCCGCCGGTGAAGGGGGCGAGAAGCATGAGCGCCGGCCGGCTGATCACCCAGACCGCCACGCATGCCGCGCGCTTGGTGAGCGAGGCGCTCGACATGGCCGGCGCACGGCGCTACCACTACGCCCTCCTGGCCACGTTGGAGGAGTTCGGTCCCTCGAGCCAGGCCGAACTCGGGCGGAGGTGCGCGATCGATCGCAGCTATGGGCGGGAAGGGCCATGCCGTACGGGCCCAGGACCCCGGTGAGCGCCGGCGGCTGCCCCAACTGATGGCCCGCGTGCTCGACCATCAGGCGCACCGCTGACCGGCCGGGCCGATCCGACAAGCGGCGGTCTGCCCCGGCCACGATCAAAGCGGCGCCCCGTGCGTGACCTGTTCGTGAACGCGCCAGTTTGCGTTCGAGCGCGCTCGAAACCATAGCGTTCCCGACATGACGACACAGACCTGGATCATCACCGGCGCGTCCCGCGGTTTCGGGCGCGCACTGGCGGAGTCGGCGCTCGCGGCGGGCGACCACGTGGTGGCGGCGGTGCGCCGGCCCGAGAGTGTGGCCGAACTGGAGCACAAGTACCCGGACAACTGCCTGATCGCGAAGTTCGACGCCCGGGACATCGCCGCGGCCGCCGACCTCGTGCGGGACACCCTCGACCGCTTCGGTCAGCTCGACGTGCTCGTCAACAACGCGGGCCGGGCCGTGGTCGGAGCGGTCGAGGAGGTCGGCGACGCGCAGTTGCGTGAGCTGATGGATCTGCACCTGTTCGGCCCTGCCGCGCTCGTCCGCGCGGCGCTGCCCGCGATGCGCGCGCGGGGCGCCGGGACGATCGTGCAGATGAGCAGCCAGGGCGGGCGGATGTCGTTCCCCGGCGTGTCGACGTACTCCGCGTCGAAGTTCGCCCTCGAAGGCTGGTCCGAGGCCCTGGCTGGGGAGGTCGCGCCGTTCGGGATCCGCGTGATGATCGTCGAGCCCAGCCGGTTCCGGACCGATTTCAACGCGGGCGACGTGCTCGAGTTCGCCGAAGCGTCGGATACCTACCGTGACGTGCTCGCCGCCGTCCGCGCGGACATGGCCGGGGCCGACGGCCTCCAGGAAGGTGATCCGGCGCGGGCGGCCGAGATCATCGTGTCCCTCGCGCACAGTGACGAGGTGCCGCTGCGGCTGCCGCTCGGGCGCGAGGCGGTCGAGCGGATCTCAGGTGTGTACCGGCGTGGCCTGGACGAGGTCGAGCGGTGGGCCGAGACCGCCCGCAGCGCCGACTTCGAGGGTGTCCCGGCATCGGTCCGGCCGATCTAGGCTGGCTGTCATGGCCACCGACGATCTGATGACCAGGGCGCTCCAAACGCTCGGGACCGACGGCCCGCCGTCGGTTGAGGCGATCCACCGCCTCACCGAGCTGGCCGACGTGCCCGAGTCGATGGTGATCGCTGAGGTCGCCGACCTCCTCGACATCTCGCCCCACACGCTGCGCTACTACGAGCGTGCCGGGCTGGTTGAGGTGGCCCGCGACAGCAACGGTCATCGCGTCTACGACGCCAAAGCGGTGCGGCGCCTGGTGTTCATCACCCGGATGCGGCTGTCCGGTATGCCGATGCGCGATCTGCAGCACTACATCTCGCTCGTCGACGCGGGGGAGCACACGGTGCCCGAGCGGCTCGACATGCTGCTCGAACATCGCGACACCACCCGCCGCCGGATCCGTGAGCTGACCCTCTCCCTCACGGCGATCGAGTACAAGATCGCCACGTACGGTGGCTCGACCGGGCCCGACGTTCAGGCCCTCGGCACCGCCACCGACCGCACGGCGCTGCCGCACGAACCGCTGCGACGGGCACTACCGGCAGGGTGAGGGACGCCGACGCTCGAAGGCGATCGGCCGGTCGCTGGGATCGGCCAACTGCTACATCGCCTTCGACCAGGTGGAAGTTCTCCCATTCCAGGTCCTTGAGCGTGGTTGACGCGACGTCTGACGTGCGGTGATTCTAGGCGTTCTCGACTGCCGCCAGCAGCCCGCCGAGGTCGGGCAGGACCTGCTGGATGATCTTCTCGTGCTCGGGACGTTCACCCTGGCGGTTGATCCACACCCGCGGGATGTCCAGCCGGTGCGCGGGGACCATGTCGTGGAAATAGCTCTGCGCCACATGCACCCATGTCGTCGGCTCGTACGAGCACCTGAACGCCTCGAAGTGCGCGTCGGACGGCTTGTAGGCGCCCACGTCCTCCGACGTCACCACCGCGTCGAACGGCACGGGCAGCCGCCGGCGTGTCTCGGCGACGAGGTCGCGGTCGCAGTTGGTGAGCAGCGCCAGGTGCCAGCCCGCCGCGCGCAGCGCCGACAGCTCGGCGCCGACCTCAGGGAAGACCGGCCAGTACGGGAGCGTGGTGCCCAGCACCGAGGCGTCGTCCTCGTTGAGCTCCACCTTCTCGTCGGCGCAGGCCCTGCGGAGTGCCTCGGCCATCACATGGCGGTAGCGGAGCGCCGGAGATTCGGCCTGCACGACGTGCTCGTGCCGGTTGTACGCCTCCAGCAGCCGCGCCCCTTGGCCCGGCGCGATCAGGTCGGCGCTGGTGCGGATCCCGTGCCGCCAGTCAACAAGTGTCCCGAAACAGTCGAACGTTGCCCATCGCATAGGTCCCATAATGATGCCCATGGCGATGTCCGTGCGTGCTGTCGAGCCACAAGATCTCGCTGACGTGACCTGGGTGTTGACCGAGAGCTGGGGCGGCTCCACGGTGGTCGCGATGGGCCGCGGCGAACTGGTCGACGCCGCCGCCCAGCCCGGTTTCGTCGCCGAGCTCGATGGCGAGCTGGCCGGGATCATCACCTACGCGCAGCGCGGCGACTCCGTGGAGATCATCACGATCAACGCCGTGATCCCCGGCAAGGGGGTCGGCGCCACGCTGCTCGACGCGGTACGCGCCGTGGCCACCGAGCGCGGGGCGGCCAGGCTCTGGCTGATCACCACCAATGACAACACCCACGCGCTGCGCTTCTACCAGCGCTACGGCTTCGACCTGGTCGCCCTGCACAGGCACGGCGTGGACCGCGCGCGGAAGCTCAAGCCCAGCATCCCCGCCGAGGCCGACGGCATCCCGATCCGGCACGAGCTGGAGCTGGAGCTCCCCCTCTGACCTCCGGCGTGCGAGCCGGGGGCCGTTGGGGGAGTCGGGGGCCCGGTTCCCGGGGCGGTGTCAGTGGAGGATCCGGTGGAGGGCGCTCTCCAGGCGCGCCGCGGGCGTGCCGCCGTCCCCTGGCTCGGGTGTGTCGGAGCGCCAGGCCACGTATCCGTCCGGGCGGACCAGGACGGCGTCGCAGCCGTAGCGGGACTCCCAGCGGCCCTCCACGTCGATCAGGTCCGGCCCGACCCGGTACGCCCGCACCCCCTCGACCGTCGCCCGCGCCCACGAATCCCCGCCGGGCCCGCACAGCAGCACGAACGAGTCGTGGAACAGGTCGTGCACGCCGATCCGCCGCCCGTCCATGTCCAGCCAGAGGTGCGGTGCCCGGGCGCCGGGGCGCGCGTGCTGTGACACCCCGTCGCCGAACACCGGGCCTGGCGCGGCCCCGATCATCGCCGTGGAGGCGTACCGCTGGCCGAGGATGGACGTGATCGGGTCCATCGGGTCTTCCTCGGGAGTGGGGCTGAACCTGGCGTTCTGGCTGCGTACGGTCAGGTCGGCCAGCTCCAGCGCCACCGGCCGGCGCTCGGCCTCGTACGTGTCGAGCAGCGCGTCCGAGGCCCGCCCCGCGAGCACCGCCGCGAGTTTCCAGGCCAGGTTGTGCGCGTCCTGGACTGCCGAGTTGGCGCCCAGCGCCTGGGCCGGCGGCCACACGTGCGCGGCGTCCCCGGCGAGGAAGACCCGGCCGGAACGGTAGCTGTCGGCCACGCCGACCGCCTCCGTCCACGACGCCTTGCTGACCAGCTCGACCGGTACGTCGCGGCCGATGAGAGCCTTGGCGGCGGTGACGCAGCGCTCGTCGGTGAAGTCGTCGGGCGATTCCTCGCGCGGGTCGTACATCAGGGACAGGCCCCAGTGGTCGCGCATCGCGTGGGAGACGAATCCTCCTGAGACCGGGCTGCCGGGTGCGCCGATCATCCAGAACAGGGCCCGCTTGGTGATGATGTCAGACAGGTCTGCTTTGAAGACGAAGGTCACGAAGTGGCGCAGGGGGCCGAGGCCGCTGCGGGCGATGCCGAGCCGCTCCCTGATGGCGCCGCCGTAGCCGTCGGCGCCGATCACGTACTGGGCCCTGATCGTGCGCCGCTCGCCGGTGGCGCGGTTGTCCACCACGGCCGTCACGCCGTCGTCGTCGGGCTCGATCGACTGGCACTGTGTGCCGAACCACAGCTCCGCGCCCCGGGCGCGGGCGGCCTCGATGAGGATCGGCTCGACCGTGCTCTGGTCGGCCATGCAGAACTCGCCGGCGGTCAGCTCGGGCAGCGCCCGCGGGAACTCGTCGCCGAACAACCAATGCCACTCGTCCACCAGCGTCGCGCAGCGGGCCACGCCGGCCTCCTCCTCGAAGGGCCGGCCCGCCTCCATCACGCGCTGCTCCAGGCCGAGCGGCCGGTAGATCTCGAGGGTGCGCGGGTTGATCCCCCTTGCCCTGCCCAGGATCGACGCGCCGGGGTGGCGGTCGACCAGCAGGCAGGGCACGCCCTGGTGGGAGAGGAAGAGCGCTGAGGCAAGACCCGCGTAGCCGCCCCCGACGATCAGGACCGGGACGTCTTGCACGATGCGGTCTCCAGGTTGCGCGCGGGGTCGTCGACCGTGGGGTGGGTGCGGTTCTTCTGGGCCTGGCGGACGTCGCGGAAGTACTCGCGGGACATCATCGCGGTGATGATCGCGACACCGCGGCGCTGGACGCGGACCTCGCTCGTGGCGGCCGTGCCGACCAGGCGGATCCGCCGCCCGGAGCCCTCGGTGGGCGCCTCATAGTCCTTGACCTTGCCTCTGCCGGTCCACTGCAGGTCCCAATGGTCGACGGTGGCGTCATCGGGAACCAGCAGCTTGACCACGCCGTGGTCGAGGTCCAGCCGGACCTCCACCTCGTCGGGCAGACCGGGGGAGCGCAGGTCGATGGTGCTCTTGCCGTAACGGTTGCGGACCTCGAAGCGGCCCGCGGTGGTCCAGTTGCCCAGACGCTTGGTGTCTGCGTGGTCGGTGTGGATTCGCTCAACATCGCTCATGGCTCGATAGTTGCACTGAAACTAGTCCTTCGTCAACTAGTAACTTTGGGGCTAGTATTGGTGCATGGCTCTCGACCGCGGCTCGCCGCTCGCTCTGACCGTGCTGGCCCTCCTGCGCTACCAGCCGCTGCATCCGTACGGCATCCAGCGCCTGCTCAAGCAGTGGGGCAAAGATCTGGTGGTCAACGTCGGCCAGCGGGCCGGCCTCTACCGGACCATCGACCGGCTGCTGGAGGGCGGCCTGATCAGGGTCCGCGAGACGGGGCGCGACCAGCAGTACCCCGAGCGCACGGTCTACGAGCTCACCGCCGAGGGCGAGGCGGCGTTGCGCAAGTGGCTGGACGAGATGCTCAGCACGCCCAAGCAGGAGTTCCCGCAGTTCCCCGCGGCACTGGCGAACGCTCTCCTGCTCGCCCCGGAAGAGCTGGCGGAGATATTCGAGCGGCGCGAGCAGGCGGTCGCCCAGACGCTGGCCGGACTGGACGCGGCCCTGGCCGCCGAAGCCGGCCTGCCGCGCGTCACCATGCTGGAGGTCGAATACCTGCGTGAGATGACGGCCGCGGAGGACCGGTGGCTCCGTGCCGTCATCGAGGACCTGCGGGCCGGGCGGCTCACCTGGTCGCTGGAGTCGTTGGAGGGGGCTGCGGGCGCGTGGGAGGCGTCTTGACCTCCGCATGATCGGCCGGGCCTCTCGAGTTCCGCAGCAGGGCCACGATCACTCCCGCCACCGGGGCGGCCAGGAACGCGCCTATGATGCCCGCGATCAGGCTGCCCACCGCGATGGCGAGCAGGATGATCGCTCCGGGCAGGTCCAGGGCCCTGCCGTAGATCTGCGGGGCCAGCACGTGCCCCTCGATCTGCTGCACCGCCACGGTCACCCCGACCACGATGAGCGCCACCAGCCAGCCCTTGGCCACGAACGCCACCACCGCGGCCAGCAGTCCCGCCGTGAACGCGCCCACCACCGGCAGGTACGCCCCGACGAACGTCAGCACCGCCAGCGGCAACGCGATCGGCACTCCCAGGAGCCACAGGGCCGAACCGATGAAGAGCGCGTCCACCGCGCCCACCATCGCGATCCCGCGGATGTAGCGGCCGATCACGGTGATGACCAGGTGACCGGCCTCGGTGAGGCGTTCCCTGGCCGAGGCGGGCGCGAGGTCCACGGCCCAGTGGAAGAGCCGGTCGCCGCCGTGCACGAAGTACACCGACAGGATGACCGCGAGCACCGCCCCGACGACGATCTCGCCCACCGTCCTGACCCCGGCCAGCGCGCCGGTGGTGATCTGGCGGCCCTGGCCTGTCAGGTAGTCCTTGGCCTGCGCCGCGAGCCGCCGCGGATCGAGGCCGTACCTGGCGGTCAGCTGGTGCAGGTTGTCGAGCAGCTTGCCGAAGCTGGTCCGCAGCTCGGACACGCTGTCAATGGTGGGCGGCACCACCAGCGCGAACAGGCCCGCCGCCAGCAGGAGGCCGCCCACGAAGACGATCACGGTGGACAGGGCGCGGTTCAGCCCGCGTGACCTGAGCCAGCGGGCAGCGGGCAGGAGCAGCGACGTGATGAACACGCCGATGACGATCGAGACCACCACCGTGCGCACGTGATAGAGGCAGAAGCCGGCCACCGCGATCAGCGCGACCCAACCGAGCAGCCGCCACGGCCTCATCCCCTGCCCCCTGTTCTGCCTGGTCAGAGGCGTTCCCCAGAGGGCTCGGCGGCAATCCTGGTCAGCCGGGCGGAGTGATGTGGGGACGCTGGGAGAGCTTGTTCACCTCGTACGTCTCCCGTGCCGCCTGGGTCGCGTCCGTCGTGCCGACCGCAGCCACGGGCACGTCCCACCACGCCTCAGAGGTGGGGGCGTCGTCCGCCATCGGGTCGGTTCGGACGTAGATCACCGTGGTCTCGCTCGCCGAGCGCGCCGCGTCGAGCGCCTTGCGCAGGTCGGAGACCGACTCGGGACGCAGCACCGACGCGCCGAGGCTGGCCGCGTTGGCGGCGAGGTCGACCGGCAGCGGGCCGCCGTCGAGGTGCCGGTACGAGGTGCCGAGCCGCTCCGCGCCGACGCTCTCCGACAGTCGTCCGATGGAGGCGAAGCCGGAGTTGTCCACCAGGACGACGATCAGCTTGATCCCCTCGGAGATCGCCGTGACGAGCTCCTGGGACATCATCAGGTACGAGCCGTCGCCCACCATGACGAACACCTCGCGCTCCGGCGCCGCCATCTTGACGCCCAGGCCGCCGGCGATCTCGTAGCCCATGCAGGAGTAGCCGTACTCGACGTGGTAGCTTCCCGGGCCGCTCGGGCGCCAGAGCTTGTGCAGGTCGCCGGGCATCGAACCGGCCGCGCACACCACCACGCCGTCGTCGCCCGCCGCGGCGTTGACCGCGCCGATCACCGCTGACTGGGGCAGCGGGGAGCCCTCCAGCGCGTACGCGTGGTCCACGGCCGCGTCCCACACCCGGGTCAGCTCGGCGGCCCGCACGCGGTAGGCGTCCGGCGGGCCGCTCCAGCCCGCGAACGCCTCGACCAGGTCCGCCAGCCCCTCGCGGGCGTCGGCCACGAGCTGCATGCCCGACAGCTTGGCGGCGTCGAAGGCGGTGATGTTGAGGTTCAGGAACCGGGCATCCGGCGCGAAGATCGTGCGGGAGGCCGTGGTGAAGTCGCTGTAGCGGGTGCCGACTCCGATGATCAGGTCGGCCTCGCGGGCCAGCGCGTTGGCCGCCGTGGTGCCGGTGGCGCCGATCGCCCCCATGGCGAGCGGGTGCCCGTACGGGAGCGCGCCCTTGCCGGCCTGCGTCTCGGCCACCGGGATGCCGTACGTCTCGGCGAAGATCCGCAGCTGCTCCGTGGCCTCGCTGTAGATCGTCCCGCCGCCCGCCACGATCAGCGGACGCTCGGCCGACTTGACCAGCTGGGCCGCCCTGAACACGGCGGCCCGCTCGGGGCCGGGCCTGGGGATGTGCCACACGCGGCGCGCGAACAGCTCGTCCGGCCAGTCGTACGCCTCCGCCTGCACGTCCTGCGGGAGCGCCAGCGTCACCGCGCCGGTCTCGGCGGGGTCGGTCAGCACGCGCATGGCGGCCAGCAGCGCGGACGGTAGCTGCTCGGGACGGTTGATCCGGTCCCAGTAGCGGGAGACCGGCTTGAAGCAGTCGTTGACGGAGATGTCGTACGAGCGCTGATCCTCCAGCTCCTGCAGCACCGGGCCCGCCACGCGGGTGGAGAAGATGTCGCCGGGCAGCAGCAGCACCGGCAGCCGGTTGATCGTCGCGCCGGCCGCGCCGGTGATCATGTTGGTCGCGCCGGGACCGATGGAGGTGGTGCAGGCCAGGGTGGCCAGGCGGTTGGAGGCCCGGGCGTAGGCGGCGGCCGTGTGGACCATGGCCTGCTCGTTGCGGCTCAGGTGGTAGGGGAGGTCCTCGGTGGAGGTGGCCAGCGCCTGGCCGAGCCCGGCGACGTTGCCGTGGCCGAAGATGCCGCAGACGCCGCCGAAGAACCTGTGCTCGACTCCGTCGCGCTCGCTCCACTGCTGGGCCAGGAAGCGTACGACGGCCTGCGCGACGGTCAACTGAGTCATGAGGTCCTCCCGAACGGCAGTCTGGAGTCGGTGGGCTGAGCTTCCCAGGAGGAGCGGATCCAGGCGTGGCGCGGGTCGTCGCAGAACGCCATCGAACGCTGCTCCGCCGGGCCCGCCAGGACGTTCAGGTAGTACAGGTCGTAGCCGGGGGCGGCCATGGAGGGGCCGTGGTAGCCGTACGGGACCAGGACGACGTCGCCCGAGGAGACCTCGGCCAGGGTGTCGATGTGGCCGCGCTCCGAGGAGTAGACGCGCTGGTATCCGATGCCCTGGTCGTTCACCTCGAAGTAGTAGATCTCCTCCAGGACCGCCTCGCCCGGATTATCGGTGTCGTGTTTGTGCGGCGGGTACGACGACCAGTTGCCGCCCGGGGTGAGGACCTCCACGGCCATGAGCTTGTGGCAGTCGAAGGCGTCGGGGGAGGCGAAGTTGTTCACCTGGCGGGTGGCCTGGCCGGCGCCGCGGATCTCGACCGAGACCTCGGCCGCGGCCACATAACGCGGCTCGAGGGCGCGGGTGGCGCGGGCCGAGGGCAGGGCGATCCGTCCGGCGCCCTCAAGGGTCACGTGGGTGCCGATCGGGATGTAGGCGAAGTCACTCGGCCCGTCGAACACCGAACGCCTGCCCGCCAGCACGAACGTATCGGCCGGGATCGTCACCGTGCAGGAGCCCGAGAGCGGGAGGACCAGCATCTCCTCGTCGCCCGTGTCGAAGGAGACAGGGGCGTCCGTCAGGTCCACGATGCGCAGGCCCGAGTACGTCCAGCCCGCCAGGGCCGGAGTGATCTCCACCGACCACGGGCCGGTGGCGGCCTTGCCGTACGGAATGTAGGTCATTTGTGAGCCTCCCGAACCAGGGCCGCGGCGCCGTCCACCGCGGTCGCCACGTCGTCGTCCGGCGGATAGAGCAGGGCGCGGCCCACCACGAGGCCCCGGACCCCGGGAAGGGCGAGGGCGCGGTGCCAGTCGGCGTAGGCGGCGTCGATGTCCGGCGGGTCCCCGCCGAGCAGCAGGGCGGGGAGCGTGGTGGCGGCCATCACGCGCTCCATCTCCGCCACGGCCGGGATCTTGAGCCAGGTGTACGCCGAGGTCGCGCCGAGCGCCTGGGCGACGCTGATCGCGCGGATCACGGCCTCGGGAGACAGGTCGTTGCGGACGGCCCCCGACTCCGTGCGCATCGACCAGAAGGGCTCCACCATGGCCATCAGGCGGTGGCGGGCCAGGTCCGTGACCGCGCGGGCGCAGGACTCCAGAGTCGACACGGTCGCGTGGTCGTTCGGGTCGATGCGGCAGAGCATCTTGCCGCCGTCCAGGCGCATCGCGTCGATCGAGGCCGCGTCGAAGCCGGTGAAGCGGTCGTCCAGCTCGAAGACCGAGCCCTGCAGGCCGCCCCTGTTCATGGAGCCGAAGGCCAGCTTGTTCTCCAGCGCGCCCAGCAGGAGCAGGTCCTCCAGCACGTCGGGCGAGGCCAGGATGCCGTCCACGCCGGGGCGGGCAAGTGCCGCCTGGAGGCGGTCGAGCAGGTCCGTGCGGCTGGCCATGGCC
>NZ_JBFAMX010000276.1:0-13184 GCF_040659615.1 Nonomuraea sp. NPDC049784 | reverse complement strand
GGGCGCCGGCCGCGGACTCCGGATGACGTTCGCGGCCGCCGCGCCGAGGGCGTTTCGCGTGGACGCAGAGCGCGGTGACGAGCAGGCTCCAGATCGCCCCTTCGGCGAACAGCACGGCGGCGGCGACCGGCTCGACGTGGTTTGCGACACCGGTGGTGATGACCATGAAGACGATGAAGCGAGTGCTGTGCTCGGCCATGGGACGGCTGATCCCGCCCACCACCGCGAGCAGGCCCGCGAGGAGCACGACGGTCACCGCGGTGATCCACCCTCGCCCCGCGACGACGGCCCCGGCGAGCCCCGCCACAGCCGTGCCCGCCACCACGGCGGCTCCCTGAGCCAGGGCCGAACAGAGGCCCACAGCCAGGCGCCCAGGCCCCGGGGAGACTCTTCCCAGGGAGACGCCGCTCACGGCGAGGGCTCCGATGGCCGCCAGGGCGCCGAGCGCAGGCCACCCCGAGGCGACTCCCCACGCGAGCGGCCCGCCGAGCGCCAGCGCGGCGGGCGCCATGCGTCGCACCTCGATCCGCACGCAGCACCTCCCGGCGTGCCAGCATACCGATATTCCTACGCACTGCGTAGCGAATATGGCTTGATTTCTGTGGATTCTCTGGGAATTAGTAAGTGATAGCGTAATAATCATGAACGATGAGGACCTGCGGGCCACAGCCGTGGCACTCCGCCGGGCGGCCATCGGCCTGGCGCGGCGCCTGCGCGAGGAGCGTCCCGCGCACGGCCTCGGCGGCCTGTCCCTGTCCCTGCTCGGCCACCTGCACCGGCGCGGCGCGATGACGGCGGGAGAGCTCGCCGCCGCCGAACACCTCCAGCCCCAGTCCGTCACCCGCGTGCTCGCCTCGCTGGAGGAGCAGGGCCTGATCCGCCGCTCACGCGACGAGGACGACCGCCGCAGGCACCACATCGTCCTCACCGAACGTGGCACCGCGACGCTCACGCAGCAGGTCGGCGCCACGGACCAGTGGTTGACGGAAGCGTTGGCCCGCAAGCTCACCCCCGCCGAGTGCCGGATCCTGGCAGTGGCGGCCGACCTGCTCGAACAGCTCCAGACCTAGCGGTACGGGTCGCGCAGCGGCGTGACGCGTCCGGCGAAGTCGGCCTTGATCCGGTCCATGCGCGGCCCTGGCGCGTAGAAGCGGCCTTTGGTCTCGCCGTACGGCTGCAGCCAGCCCTTGGCGGCGAGATCGCGGAGGTCGCGCGCAGCCTGCCCCTGGCTGAGGCCTTCGTCGGCCTGGTAGCGGCTCCTGCGCAGCCGCCTGTTCACGAACACCTCGTAGAGCGCGGAGACGGTGCGGCTGTTGAGCCCGTCGGCGTCGACCTGTTCCTCCAGGAGCATCCAGATCTCTCCGGCCTCGGCCAGCCGCTGGCGGACCCGCTGCGCCTGCATGTGGTGCGCCTTCAGACAGAACCGCACCCAGCTGAGGGTCTCACCATGCGGCCGCCACGAACCCTGCTGAATCTCGCGAAGCGCGCGGTAGTAGTCGATCGTGTTCTCGCCCAGGCCGAGCCACTCCTCGATGGAGGAGAACTCGGGCGTGAGAATCTGATCCCTGCCGAGGACCAGTGTCTGCAAGGCGCGCGACATCCTGCCGTTTCCGTCACGCCAAGGATGAATCGCGACAAGGTTGAAATGTGCCATTGCGGCGCGCACATAGCTCGGCGCGGCGAGATCCCCGTCGTTCAGCCACTCGACGAGCCGGCCCATCAGGCCAGGCACCTGTTCGGCATCCGGACCCTCGTAGACGACCTCTCCGGTCGCGGAGTTGCGCACATAGATTCCGCCCGGCCGCATCACACCAGGGGTTTTGTCGCGATGATGACCGATCATCATGAAATTGAGCGAGTTGAGCAGCCCTACGTCGAACCTGAATGCCGGTGCGCGAGAGAGCAACTGGATGTAGGTCAGCGCCTGCTGGTATCCCGCGATCTCCCGCGCCACCGGCGCCGACGTCTCCAGCGGCTCCTCTCCCGCCATGATCGACTCGATGTCCTCGACGCTGGCCCGGTAGCCCTCGATCGAGTTCGAGCCCTGGATCGCCCGCGCCTGCAACTGCCTGCGCAGTTGCCCGTCCCACCGGTGCGTCTCGGCGAGCCGGTACTTCAGGTCGCGCCGCATCTCCTCGATCTCCTCGAGGACGCCTTTGTCCACGGGCTCCAGCGCCGGGGGCTCGTACAGCATGCCCTCATAACAGCATGGGCGAATCATCCAGTCAAACGACTGAATGATTCGCCCATCTTTGCCCTCTTTAGGCGGCGACCGTAGCGACCACCTCCGCCGGGACGAGCGCGATGTCCAGGACCTCGCGGACGTCGCTGACCGCGTGGATGGTCAGCTCGTTCCTGACCTCCTCGGGCACGTCGTCCAGGTCCGGCTCGTTGCGGGCCGGGATGAGGACTGTGGTGATGCCCGCGCGGTGCGCCGCCAGGAGCTTCTGCTTGACTCCGCCGATCGGCAGGACCCGCCCGGTCAGCGAGATCTCGCCGGTCATGGCCACGTCACCGCGTACCAGACGGCCGGACAGGAGGGACGCCAGCGCGGTCGTCAGCGTCACACCGGCGGAGGGACCGTCCTTGGGCACGGCGCCCGCCGGGAAGTGGACGTGCACCGAGCGGTCCTTCAGCGCGGTGACCGGCAGCTCCAGCTCCGCCCCGTGTGAGCGCAGGTAGGACAGCGCGATCCTGGCCGACTCCTTCATCACGTCGCCCAGCTGGCCGGTCAGCGTGAGGCCCGTCTCGCCGGTCTCCGGATCAGCCAGGGACGCCTCGACGTACAGGACGTCGCCGCCGGCGCCGGTGACCGCCAGGCCCGTGGCCACGCCCGGCACGGAAGTGCGCTGGGTGGCCTCGGGCAGGGACGACTCCGGCACGAACCGCGGCCGTCCGAGGTAGCCGACGAGGTCGTCCTCGCCGACCGTGACGGGCAGCTCGTCCTTGGCCGCCACCTTGCGCAGGACCCTGGCGACCGCGCGCTCCAGCGACCGGACGCCCGCCTCACGGGTGTACTCGGCGGCCAGCTTGCGCAGCGCGTCGTCCTCGACCGTGACCTCCTCGGCGGTCAGCCCGGCCAGCTCCCGCTGCCTGGGCAGCAGGTGGTCGCGGGCGATCGCGACCTTCTCGTCCTCGGTGTAGCCGTCGAGCGTGACGATCTCCATCCGGTCCAGCAGCGGCCCGGGGATGGCCTCCAGGACGTTGGCCGTGGCCAGGAACAGCACGTCGGACAGGTCCAGTTCGACCTCGAGGTAGTGGTCGCGGAACGTGTGGTTCTGGGCCGGGTCGAGCACTTCCAGCAGGGCGGCCGTCGGGTCGCCGCGGTAGTCGGCGCCCACCTTGTCGACCTCGTCGAGCAGGACCACCGGGTTCATCGAGCCGGCCTCGCGGATGGCGCGGACGATGCGACCGGGCAGCGCGCCCACGTAGGTGCGCCGGTGGCCGCGGATCTCGGCCTCGTCGCGTACTCCGCCGAGCGCGACTCGTACGAACTTGCGGCCCATCGCGCGGGCCACGGACTCGCCCAGCGAGGTCTTGCCGACTCCGGGAGGACCGGCCAGGGCGAGCACGGCGCCGCTGCGGCGGCCGCCCACCACGCCGAGGCCCTTGTCCTGGCGGCGCTTGCGCACGGCCAGGTGCTCGATGATGCGGTCCTTCACGTCGGACAGGCCCGTGTGGTCGGCGTCGAGCACGGCCCGCGCGCCGGTGATGTCGTAGTTGTCCTCGGTACGCTCGTTCCAGGGGATGTCGAGCACCGTGTCCAGCCACGTGCGGATCCAGCCGGTCTCGGGGGACTGATCGGAGGTCCGCTCCAGCTTGTCGACCTCCTTGAGTGCGGCCTCGCGCACCTTCTCCGGCAGGTCGGCGGCCTCGACGCGCGCCCGGTAGTCCTCTTCCTCGGTCTCCGTGTCGCCGTTGAGCTCCTTGAGCTCCTTACGCACGGCGGCGAGCTGCTGGCGCAGCAGGAACTCGCGCTGCTGCTTCTCCATGCCCTCCTGGACGTCCTTGCGGATCGTCTCGGCGACGTCGAGCTCGGCGAGGTGCTCGCGGGACCATTCGATCAGCTTGGCCAGCCGGTCGGCGGGGTCGGCGGCCTCGAGCAGCTCGACCTTCTGCGCCGTGGTCAGCCAGGGGGTGTAGCCGGAGCTGTCGGCCAGCACCGAGGGGTCATCGATCTGGTTGACCTGGTCGACCACCTGCCAGGCGCCGCGCTTCTGCAAGATCGTCGTGGCCAGGGCCTTGTACTCCTTGGCCAGCTCCTGGGCGCGCTCGCCGGCGGCCACGGTGTCGATCGTGTCGGCCTCGACCCACAGCGCGGCGCCGGGTCCGGTCGTGCCGGTGCCCACGCGAACGCGGTTGACGCCCCGCACCACGGCGGCGGGCTCGCCACCGGGCAGTCTCCCGACCTGCTCGACAACGGCCTGGACGCCGATCGCGCCGTAACGGCCGTCGATCCGGGGAACGAGGAGGACCCGCGGCTTGTTGCCACCAGATGCACGGGCCGCGTCAATGGCAGCGCGCACCTCGGAGTCGGACAGGTCCAGGGGAACGACCATGCCGGGCAGGACGACCTCGTCGTCCAGCGGCAGGACCGGGAGGATCAGACTCTCACTCATGCGAACTCCAAAGGGTTGAGTTATACCGACTCAATTCATTGGAGCCCAGCAATGTTCCCTCTCTTGCTGATGTTCGCTCACGGCGATCGTAATCATGTAAGCCATACCTGAGGGTGACGCTCTGGATCAGACCTTGGAGTGACGCCGTCCGGGAGTCGCGTCCGTAAGCTTGACCAGGTGATCTCCGTCCCCCGCCCCCGCGTGAGACGCGGCCGCGTGCCCGGCCGGGACGCCCCCGGCAGGCAGGAGACCACGCCTGAAGAGGATGCCCTCAGCTGGTGGGAGCGCGCCTTCGGCCGGCTCGAGCGGCTGACCGCGACCGCCATGCGGCCCCTCGGCATGGCGTTGTTCCAGAGTGACGCCGATCCGCCCCCGCGATCGCGGCGGCTGACGTTCAGGACGCCGCACCGGCTCGGGCTGCCGATCCCGTTCATGAACTTCAGCCTGGTCCAGGCGGCCGACGTCGTGCTGGCCCTCGTCCTGTTCGGCCTGACGGTGTCGATGATCCTGGGCTGGAACGCCGAGGCGGCCCGCCTCCACGTGCTCAACCCGGTCCTGGCCGCGCCGGTCTCCGACCTGTTCGTCTATCTGACCGCGATCGGAACGTCCCTGCCGATCGCCCTGCGTGACCGCTGGCCGCTGGCCGCCTGGCGGGTCGCGGCCACGCTGGTGCCGGTCGGCGTCTGGGTGTCCACCACGGTCGGCGACATCGGGCCGCCCTATATGCTCCCGATGGTCCTGACGTACCTGCTGGTCGTCTACTCCGTCGCCGTCCGCTGCGACCGGCGGATCACACTGGGGATCTGGTTCATCACAGTCGTGGCGGCCTGGATCATCCATCCCAATTCGATGGCTCTGGTCACGGTCGTGGTATCAGTCGCGATGCTGTTCGGCTACAACGTACGCGTGCGGCGCAGCGCAACGGCCAGGCTCGTCAAGGAGGAGCGGCGCTCCCGCGAGGCCGAGAGTGCGCAGGCGGTGCTGGAGGAGCGGGCCCGTATCGCCAGGGAGCTGCACGACGTGGTCGCACACCACATGTCGGTGATCGCGATCCAGGCGGAGGCGGTCCCGCTCAAGGCCAGGGGCGATCCCGCGCAGCTGGAGGCGGGGCTGGCGGAGATCCGCGAGCTGTCGCTGGAGGCGATCGCCGAGCTGCGCCAGGTCCTCGGCGTGCTGCGCGACCAGGACGGCCGCGCCGACACCGCGCCCCAGCCCAGGCTCGACCGTCTCGACGA
Organism: Nonomuraea sp. NPDC049784; assembly: GCF_040659615.1. Classification (NCBI taxonomy): domain Bacteria; kingdom Bacillati; phylum Actinomycetota; class Actinomycetes; order Streptosporangiales; family Streptosporangiaceae; genus Nonomuraea; species Nonomuraea sp. NPDC049784. The sequence goes on along the minus strand of NZ_JBFAMX010000276.1, from coordinate 7,330 downwards.
GCTGGTCTCCAACGCCCGCGCCGCCGGACTGGCCGTGCTCGTCGAACGTTCCGGCCGGGTCGGCCGCCTGCCGCCCGCCGTCGGGCTGTCGGCGTACCGGATCGTGCAGGAGTCGCTCAGCAACGCGATGCGGCACGCGCCCGGCGCGACGGTGACGCTGGACATCGCGCGGAGACCGGGCGAGCTGCGGGTGCGGGTCGCCAACGGCCCGGGCACCGCTCCAGGCTCGGCGCCGGGGGCCGGTCAGGGCCTGGTGGGGATGCGCGAGCGGGCGGCGCTGCTCGGCGGCACGCTCGCCGCCGGTCCGGTCGAGGGCGGGGGCTTCGAGGTACGCGCGACGCTTCCCCTCACGGACGACGTGGAGAACGGGCAGGAGTCCGTCCCATGAGGCGGGCCCGTAGATCGCAGGCGAGACCGATGATGACCTGCGGGCGACGCCGTTCGCCGATCGTGGAGAGGAAGAGGGCTTGATCCGGGTTCTGATCGCCGACGACCAGGGGATGGTGCGCACGGGCTTCACCGTGTTCCTGAGCGGGCAGCCGGACATCGAGGTCGTGGGCGAGGCGGCCAACGGGCGGGAGGCCGTGGAGCGGGCGGCGGCGCTGAGCCCGGACGTGGTGCTCATGGACGTGCGCATGCCGGTCATGAACGGCCTGGAGGCGACCAGGGAGCTCCTGTCGCGCAGGACCGGGCCGAAGGTGCTCATCCTGACGACGTTCGACCTCGACGACTACGTGTACGAGGCGCTTCGGGCGGGGGCCAGCGGGTTCCTGCTCAAGGACGCCTCCGCCGCGCAGCTGGTGGAGGCGGTGCGGGTGGTCGCGGCCGGGGAGGCGCTCATCGCCCCGGCGATCACCAAGCGGCTCATCCACGAGTTCGCCAAGCTCGGCGGGCCCCGGCCGGTGGCGGGCCGGCACCTGGCCGAGCTGACCGAGCGGGAGACGGAGGTGCTGACGCTGATCGCCCAGGCGCTGTCCAACCAGGAGATCGCGGAGAAGCTGTTCGTGGCGGAGCAGACGGTCAAGACGCATGTGGGGCGGGTGCTGATGAAGCTCGGGCTGCGCGACCGCGCCCAGGCGATCGTCTTCGCCTACGAGACCGGCCTGGTCCGCCCAGGCGAGTGACCCCGGGACGGGCTCCACCGAGCGGCCTGTCCCCGTTCCGCTTCCCGGGCCTCCGCCGTACAGTCGGCTGATGAACCCGGTTGAGCTGTTTCATCAGGTGGCGCAGACCGTTCCCGCCTACAAGGCGTTTCTGGCGGAGCACCGTATCGACCCGCAGGACGTCGCGACGCCGCAGGACTTCGCGCGGGTGCCGATGACGTCCAAGGACAACTACACCCGCCGCCACCCCCTCCCCGACCTGTGCAGGAACGGCCTGATCGGGGACATCGTCGCCGTGTCCTCGGGTTCGACCGGCGTCCCGTCCTTCTGGCCGCGTTCGGCTGAGGACGAGCGGGTGATCGCGGCCCGGTTCGAGGAGGTCTTCAGGGACTCCTTCGACGCCCGCGAGCGCCGCACCCTCGCCGTCGTCTGCTTCGCCCTCGGCACGTGGGTCGGTGGCCTGTTCACCATCAACTGCTGCCGCCATCTGGCCGAAGGCGGCTACCCGATCACTGTCGTGGCCCCGGGCACCGACAGGAGGGAAATCTTGCGGGTCATCCCCGAGCTGGCGCCCCACTTCGACCAGGTCGTGCTCCTGGGCTACCCGCCGTTCCTGAAGAACGTCATCGACACCGAGGACCTCCCCTGGGCCGACTGGAACATCAAACTTGTCACGGCCGGTGAGGTGTTCAGCGAGGAGTGGCGCAACCTGGTCGCGCAGCGGGCCGGGATCGCGGACCCGGTCAAGGGCATCGCCTCCCTGTACGGCACCGCCGACGCGGGCGTCCTGGGCAACGAGACGCCGCTGTCGGTCGAGATCCGGCGCTTCCTGTCCACCCGGCCGGGCACGGCCAGGGAGCTGTTCGGCGAGTCCAGGCTGCCGACGCTCGTACAGTACGACCCGGATGTCCGGTTCTTCGAGGAGCACGAGGGCACGCTGCTCTTCTCCGGCGACAACGGCATCCCGCTCATCCGCTACCACATCGCCGACGAGGGCGGTGTGGTGCCGTACGACGACATGCTCGGCTTCGTCCGGCAGCGCGGCTTCGAGCCCGAGGCCAAGGGACCGGAGCGGCCGTTCGTGTACGTCTTCGGCCGCGCCCACTTCACGGTGTCCTACTACGGCGCGAACGTCTACCCGGAGAACATCGCCGTCGGCCTGGAACAGCCCGAGGTCAGCGGGTCGGTGACGGGGAAGTTCGTCATGGAGGTGGTGGAGGACTCCCACCGCGACCGGCATCTGACGATCACGGTGGAGCTCATGCCCGGCGAGAAGCCGTCGGACGAGACGGCCCAGGCCGTGGGCGAGTCGATCCTGGCCCAGCTGCTGAGGCTGAACAGCGAGTTCGCCAACTACGTGCCCGCCTCGCAGCGGATGCCGTTCGTCCGCCTGCGGGAATCCGGCGATCCCGAGTACTTCCCGCCGGGCGCCAAGCACAGCTACACCCGCTAGCGGGCGCGGCGTGGTGGGTGAGGAGGTGGTACGGCCACGGGTGTGGGCGTGAGGACGGGTGACTTCTTGACCTGGCGTTTCCCGGGCACGGAAGTGGAAAGGCGGGTTTTCATGACATAGTGTCGCCATCAGCTTGACGTCGGGTGCCGACGTTTGTGACACTTCGTCATGAAAACGTACACGCGAGTTGAGGTAGTCCGTGACCACGCCGTTCTCTGAATCCCTGCGGAACGCCACCTGGGCCGACCACGAGTCCGCCGAGTCCGAGAGTTATCTCGCGGAGCTCATGGGCGGCCGGTTGAGCGAGCACGAATACGGCGAGATGGTGGCCCAGCACTACTTCGCGTACGCCGCCCTCGACGGGGCGTCGCGGCAGCTCGCCGGCCATCCGGTGGCCGGCCGGTTCGTGTTCCCCGAGCTGTATCGGGAGCGGGCGCTCGAGCGGGATCTGGCGACGATTTACGGGCCGGGCTGGCAGCGGCGGATCTCGCCGTCCAAGGCCACCCGCACGCTGGTCGCGCGGATCCACCAGGTGGCCGACTGGCCGGGCGGCTACATCGCGCACCACTACACGCGCTATCTGGGCGATTTGTCAGGCGGGCAGTTCATCAGGATGGAGCTGCAGAAGATCTACGGCTACGGCAAAGACGGGGGCGTCGACTTCTACATCTTCGACGAGCTGGGCAGCCTGCCGAGGTTCAAGAGCGAATACCGCTCGCGGCTCGATGAGCTGGAGCTCGACGAGCGCGAGCGGCAACGCGTCATCCGCGAGGTCCGCCTGGCCTACCAGCTCAACACCGAGGTCCTCACCGAACTGCACCGGACTCGCCAGCCCGCCTGATCGATTCATCTCGGGCCGGAGCGGGCCCGGTATCGGCTGGAAGAAACCGGAAGGGGCCTACGATAGGCCTATGCCCCGGATCTCGGCCGCCACCATCGGCGAGCATCGCGCGCAGACGCGCGACCGCATCCTGCAGGCCGTCTCCCGCCTGTCCAGGATGCACGGCATCGACGCCATCTCGATGACGGACGTGGCCGGCGAGGCAGGCATCACCAGGACCGTCCTGTACAACTACTTCCCGGACAAGGCGGCCCTGCTGCTGGCGTTCACCGAGCGGGTGACCCAGTACTTCATCGACAGCTACGAGCGGGAGCTGCCGGAAGGCGCCTCTCCGGCCGACCGGTTGCGGGCGTTCGTACGGTTGCAGCTGGCGGGCCTGCTCGCCCATCCCCACCCGGGGGCCGCCGATCTCGGCGCCGCTCTCGGTCCGGACGCCTACCAGCAGCTGGCCGAGCACGTCGCACCCATGCAGCGCGCCCTGGTGGAGATCCTCGAGAGCGGTGTGGAGTCCGGCGGCTTCCGCCTGCTCGACGTGGAGGCCACGGCCCGGATGATCCTCGCCGTCATCGGCGCCGAGCGGGTTCCGCTGATCAGCGGGGACGTGACGGTGGACCGGGCCGCGGAGCTGGTGTCCGAGTTCGTGCTGCGGGCCCTGAGCACCGAAAGCGCCGCGTGACAGGCCAGGGAACCGTGCCCGGAGACGGCCACGTCGAGCTCAGCTCCGCCCGCGGCCGCTGGATCCTGGGCGCGACCGTGCTCGGCTCGGGCCTGGCGCTGCTCGACAGCACCGTGGTCAACGTCGCGCTCCCGTTCCTCGGCAAAGAGCTCGACGCGGGCATGGACGGCCTGCAGTGGACGATCAACGCTTACACGCTCACCCTCGCCGGCCTGATCCTGCTGGGCGGGTCCCTGGGCGACCGCTACGGGCGGCGGACGATCTTCGTCATCGGCGTCGTGTGGTTCGCCATCGCGTCCGCCCTGTGCGGCCTGTCGCCGAACATCGAGTTCCTGATCGGGGCCCGGGCCCTGCAGGGGATCGGCGGGGCGCTGCTCACGCCCGGATCCTTGGCGATCATCCAGGCGTCGTTCGTGCGGCACGACCGGCCCCGGGCCGTGGGGATATGGTCGGGGCTCGGCGGAGTGGCCGCCGCGATCGGGCCGCTGCTGGGCGGCTGGCTCGTGCAGACGGCCGGATGGCGGTGGGCGTTCTTGATCAACCTGCCGTTCGCAGTGCTCATCGTGCTCGTCACCGTGCAGCACGTGCCCGAGAGCAAGGACGAGGAGGCGGTGGGCCGGTTCGACGTGCTCGGGTCGGCGCTGGCGGCGCTGGCGCTGGCCGGGATCACGTACGGGCTGATCCAGAAGGGCGCGCCCGTGCCGCTCATCGCCGGAGTGCTGCTGGGGGCGGCATTCGTGGTGACCGAGATCCGCAGATCACCGGACGCGCTGGTGCCGGTGGGGATCTTCAGGAACCATGTGTTCGCGGCCGTGAACGTGGTGACGCTGATCATGTACGCGGCCATGGGCGTGGTGTTCTTCCTGCTCGTGGTACAGCTCCAGGTGGTGTCCGGCTTCGGGCCCATCGAGGCGGGGCTGGCGATGCTGCCGACGACGATCCTGATGATGTTGCTGTCGGGCAGGGCCGGCGAGGTGGCCAAGCGGATCGGGCCGCGCTGGCCGATGACGGCCGGGATCCTGCTGGCGGGCTGCGGCTTCCTGGCGATGAGCACGATCGGGCCGGGCGTCTCGTACCTGCTGGGCGTCCTGCCCGCGGTCACGGTCTTCGGGCTGGGGCTGTCCGCGGCGGTCGCGCCGCTCACCTCGACTGTGCTGGCCACGGCCGAGGAGCGGTACGCGGGCACGGCCAGCGGCATCAACAACGCCGTGGCCCGGACCGGCAGCCTGCTGGCCGTCGCCGCGGTGCCGCCGCTGGTCGGGCTCGTGGGCGACGCGTTCAAGGAACCGCCGGTGTTCAACGCGGGGTTCCGGGCGGCGATGCTGGTCAGCGCCGGGATGATGGTGGTCGCGGCGCTGATCACGTTCCTCACCATCAGGACGAACGTCCTCGCGACCGAGGACTAGGAGAAACGGCGGCAAGGCCCCGTACGCCGGCGACCCGCGCCACGCTAGAAGGTGAAGGCCTGGCTGCGGACGCTGTTGTCGAAGTTCGACAGGAGCAGGTCGGGTTCGCCGACCGAGCGGATGCCGGGCAGCCTGGTCAGCAGCTCGCGGAACATCGTACGCATCTCCTGCCTGGCCAGGTTGGCGCCGAGGCAGAAGTGCGGGCCCGGGCCGCCGAAGCCGACGTGGGGTTTGGTGTCGCGGGTGATGTCGAACGTGTCGGCGTCAGGGAAGACCGACTCGTCCCGGTTGGCCGAGCCGTAGAAGAGGACGACCTTGTCGCCCTTCTTCAGCTCCAGCCCACGCAGCGAGTAGTCCTCGGTGACCGTGCGCCTGAACTGCATGATCGGTGACACGTACCGGACCATCTCCTCGATCGCGCCGTTGACGTGCGTGTCGAAGTCGCCCATCAGCAGCTCGCGCTGCGCCGGGTTGTCGGTGAGGAGTTTGACGCCGTGGGCCATCGTGTTGCGGGCGGTCTCGTTGCCCGCGACCAGCAGCAGCGCGAAGAACGAGCCGAGCTCCTTGTCGGTCAGCTTCTCGCCGTCCGGGTTGGCGTTGACCAGCAGGGACACCAGGTCGCCCTTGGGGTTGGCGACGCGCTCGTGGCCGAGCTTGATGACCATGCGCTGCAGGGCCAGCAGGGCCAGCATGTTCTGTCCGGCCATCTGGACGCTGCGGGCCAGGCTGGGGCGCACGCCGGTGTAGGCGGTGGAGATGTCGACGTGCTGGTGGACCTTTTCCCGCAGCTCCTGTGGGATGTCCAGCATGTCGCAGATGACGTGGATGGGCAGCCGGGAGGCCACCTGGGCCACGAAGTCGCGCGGGCCGTCCTTGACGACGTCGTCCACGATGCGGGCGCAGGCGGCCTCGATGTCGCTCTGCAGGCCGACCAGCATCTTCGGGCTGAACGAGCGGGTGACGATCCTGCGCAGGCGGGCGTGGCGCGGGTCGTCCATGTTGACCATCGACTCCCCGAACACCTGCTTCACCCAGCCGGGCGGCTCCGGGTTGGTCACCGCCGGCTCGCTGGAGAAGACCTTGGCGTTGCGGCTGGCCTCGATCACGTCCGCGTGCCGTACGAGGGCGTAGAAGCCCTTGCCCGACCGGAGGAACGGCACTTTCTTCTCCGGGAAGAACACCGGATGCTCTAACTGCCGGAGCCGGGCGAACGCCTCATTCCGCTCTTTGAGCGGCTTGCGCCAGAAGTCCAAGTCCGCGAGGTCGATGTCCACGCGACTATCGTGGCACGTTCCCACCGCACTGGGGATCAGGAGCGGATGTGCATCCGGTTCTCCTGGGCCGTTCTCGCGCCGTTCAGGCACGGTTCGACCTGTGTGGACATTACTTCCGGTATGAAGCTGCTGCTCGCCGCCTGTCTGGTTCTTCCTCTCACTTCCGGTACGACTCCCACCGCGGCTCGGTCGTGCGGTGGGCTCCCTCTCGACTTCGACGGCGACGGACGGCCCGACCTCGCCGTGGCCGCGCCCTACGACGACTCCCGGGCCGGGTCGGTGAGCGTGATGTACGGGTCCGGGAAGAAGGCGAAGCTCACGCAGCAGGGTGCGGAGCCGGGTGACTCGTTCGGCTCGGCTCTGGCCGTGGGGGACTTCAACGGGGACAAGTGCGCCGACCTGGCCGTGGGGGTGTCGGAGGAGTTCGTGGGCGCCCGGGTGCCCGGCGGGGACGGGAACGGGGTCGTCCAGATCTTCAACGGCTCGGTCGAGGGGCTGGTCGCGGGCAAGGAGCTGGCGCTGGCCAAGCCGTCCAGCGACCGGTTCGGGGCGTCGCTGGCCGCCGGGGACCTCGATG
>NZ_JBFAMX010000275.1:0-13324 GCF_040659615.1 Nonomuraea sp. NPDC049784 | reverse complement strand
ACGACCGTGACGGCCGCGCCGCGGCGGGCCAGCGCGAAGGCGGTGCTCGCGCCGGCTATCCCGCCGCCGACGACGATGACGTGGTGCTGTGACACTGACACCACACCATTTTGTCAGGGCCGTTCTGTCAGGTACGTCCCTCCGTTCCGTTGCCGTCGTAGCCGAGCAGCCGCATGGCCGTGTCGGGGTCCATCGCCGCGGCCAGGAGCTGGGCACGGGCGTGGGCCTGGTCGCGTTCGCGCTCGGCCTTGGCCTGCGCGGCGCGTACGCCCTTGATCGCGACCAGCGCGAGCCCGGCGCCCACGATCACCGCGACGACCACGACGAACAGCAGGAGCAGCAGCCCGGGCGAGGCCACGGTCGAGGCCGCCGAGCTCGTGCCGCCGCCCGCCACCGTCCCCGTCACCGCGAGCGCCGCGATGATGGACAGCGCCACCAGCCCCAGCAGGCTCGCGACGACCAGCCAGACCCGGCCCGCACCTCGGGGCCGCACGGGAGGTGGGGCGGGAGACATGGTGGGCGTCCCCACCACGACGGGCGCCTTCGGGGGCGGAGACGCCGCCGCCCACGGCACGAACTCGGGCCGGTCGGCCGGCTCGGCGTGCCCGTCCTGGGCGGCAGGAGTGGCGGCCGCCACGCCAACGACGGGCGACGCCTGGATCACCGGAGGCCGCGTCGTCGTCAGCTGGACGGCGTTCACGCCGGGTCCGCCGTAGGGGACCGGCTGCAGCTCGATCGGCTCCTCCGCCGGCCCGGGGAGGTCCCGCTCGATGTGGCTGTGCTCCTTGTGCGCCCTGGCCGCGTCGTGGTGGTACTCCTCAAGCTCCTGGTAGAGCTCGTCGGAGGCGTAGATCGTGCCGTCGATGAGCGGACCGGGCTCCCCGCGGATGATCGCCACCACGTCGTCGCCGTTGAGCGTCTTGTGCGTCTCCAGCGCGTGCGCCACGCAGAGCACCTCCCTGCGGTGCTCCTGCAGCAACTGCTCGGTCTTGTCCAGCAGCCGCACCAGGTTGAACTCGATCCGCTCCCCCAGCACGTCGGGGGTCAGGTCGGGGTCGCGCCTGGCCGGCTCCCTCTCGGTGATGCCGATGGGGCCGCCGGGGCGGGACTTGCGCATCGCCTTGCCGCCCATGATCTCCAGCTCCTGGAGCGCGGGCAGCGAGGTGACGCCGGAGCCCATCCCCCAGTACGACTCCATCATGGCGGTCAGGTACGTGGCCGAGTACAGGTCGCCGGAGACCCCGGAGGAGTTGTCCTCGCCGAAGAACATCCGCTCGCCGGCCAGCGAGGCCAGGGAGACCATGATGTCGGCCTCGTGCTCGGACTTCCACCTGGTGAACTGGTCCTCGGGCTTGATCGAGGCGACCATGCCCAGGTAGTCGGCGCCCTTCTCGATGGTGGCGATGTCGATCTCGAGGTGGAAGCGCGTCACGTACGCCACGACGGCGTGACATGCCTCGTGAACGGCCACGGCGTGCCGCTCGCGCTCGATGTACTCGACGTCCTCGGGCGGGCCGAGCTGCTTGAGCCGCTTGGCCCGCAGCACGTCCGACCAGGTGATGACCTCGCGGCCGTCCCTGATGGCGGTGATCAGGGACTCGTTGACCAGGTCCTTGATCGTGGCGCCGGTGGCGTACGGGGTGATCGTGGCCAGCTTGTCGATCTGGTCTGGGGTCAGCTCGTGCCACACCTTGTCGAAATAGCCCTGGTACGTGCGGACCCGGCCCGCCTTGGACGGGTAGCCGACCTTGTAGATGCGGTCGATGCGGCCGGGCCGCAGCAGCGCCTCATCGAGAGCGTCGGGCCGGTTCGTGGCCATCATCACGAGGATGCGGTACTTGGGCGGCGGCTTGGGCCGCATGCCGAGCAGCCGCCGTACGAGCCGGTTGAAGAACCCGCGCGGCTTCTTGAGCCCGGACAGCTCGGTGAGCAGGGCCTGCAGCGTGCCAGGGTCGCCGCTGTTCATCATGCCGCCGCCCATGACGAAGCGGTTTCGCCGGCCCGGCTCCTCACCGGCGTCGCGAGCGCCGCGGAAGGCCAGCACCTGCCGGGTCTCCTCGGACAGGTAGTTGAGCCCGTGGCAGCCGTTGACGCCCGACAGCCCGGAGAAGCCGCCCTGCCCGGGCGGGCCCTGCTGCGCGAGCCGGCCGCGCTTGCCGAGGGAGTCGGCCTCGTCGAAGAAGACGATCACGCCGCCGTACCTGAGCGCCAGCTTGCGCAGCTTCCTGAACAGCGCCTTGACCTTCAGGATGCCGATGCCCATGAACATGTTCGTGAACGCGCCCGGGTCCACGAACACGTACGGCTTGCCGGTCTCCCCGGCCACGGCCTCGGCCATGAGGGTCTTGCCGGTGCCCGGCGGACCCCACAGCAGCAGGCCGCTGGGGACGTACCCGCCGCGCCGCTCGATCTCGTCGGGCCGCTCCAGGAAGACGATGTTCTCGCGGACGCGCTCGACCACGTGGTCCTGCCCCCACACGTCGTGAAAGCGGGTCTTGATGTCGTCGGGGAAGTACGTCTCCACGCCGCCCCTGGACAGGAACCAGAACAGGCCCACGAACTGGATGATGACCACGAAGAACAGGAAGACGATCTGGATCAGGAACGGCATCGCCTGCCAGAGCAGCGCGGGGGCCTGCATCACCGCCACGAACGGGCTGACGTCCAGCACCGCGCCCAGCACCAGCGCCGTCAGCACGACGAAGAAGGCGATCTTCAGTGCCCGCGAGAGGCGGTACCTCGTCCAGTCGTCGAAGCGGCGGTGCGTCCAGCGCTCGAAGCCGCCGAAGACCCGCTGGCTCCAGAAGCGGTGGTAGGCCGACCAGTGCTCGCTCACGACGAAGTGCAGCTGCCGCGCGACCTCCACGCCGAGCAGCCAGAAGATCCACTGATACGCCCGAGCGATCGCCTGCGCCGCCTCGGGGAGGGTGACGACGCCCTGGAAGTCGGCCATCACCTTCCACGTGAGGATGCAGTAGGCCAGCACCAGGACGATGAGGAATTTGCTCCGATCCCAGAGCTGCATTTTCTTCCTGGTCACGGCTTCGGGGTCGGAGGGCCCGCTGCCAGGGGCACGCAGCCCTTCATGGTGAATGGTCGTGGTCAATGGTGCTCCCTCATCCAGGCAGCCGGAGCAGCTTGAAGGTGCTCTCGATCTTGTCGAACTCGGCGGCGCGCTTGCTGAAGCAGACGGACTGGCAGCCGATGAGCATGACGGAGACCGTGGCGCCCTTCTCGTCGAGGATGGCGGTGTGGTCGAACGTCTGGACGTCGTTGCCGATCTGGTAGTTGAAGCGGACCCGGACTCCCCTGGCGCCGTTCTCCAGGGCCAGGACCTCGTCGTTGAGAAGCTCGAAGTTCTGGAACATCGGCGGCTGACCCGTCGCCACGGCCTGCTGCGCGTAGAGCTCGCGCACCTGATCCGTCACCGGCAGCACGAAGTCGCGCAGCCTGTTCAGCGAGATCGCGTCCCGCTGCTCTTCCGTGAGCTGGTGCACGGTGGCGTAGACGAACGGTTCCGTCGAGCCGAGCAGATGGTTGACCGACGGTTCTGCGGACTGGTCGAAGGCCGTCGACCAGACCCGCTGGGCCCGGACCAGCGCGGCCGCCGAGTTCGGGTGGTCGCCGGACAGATACAGCTCGATCGGATCGGCGTTGAGCTGCGTGAACGAGGATGGCACCTTGAAGTAGGTGGTGCCGGCCCTGTCACGTACGTAGTGGAAATCGGGCTGTCCGGCACACGCGGACAGCATCAGGATCGCGACCGTGACCGCGATCAAACCCCGTGCCTTTTTCACCAGGGCTTACCTCCGCTTTACGGACCAACGCAGTTGTTGTGCCCGCTTTCAGGCGGAATGAGCCCGACGCACGACTAAAAATCTTGACCAAATCTTGGCCGTGCATTGGCTTTACTTGTTACAGATCAATTAAGGGCTGCGCACAGGGGGCGTCGCGCTACGTGGTCGCCACTCAATCTTGCGCTCTAAGAGGGGCGGGTTGTGCGCTTACAACGTTCATGCAACCCCCATTGGTTCAACTCAGGAAGTAGCGAAAGATATGAGGATCCCTTCCGACCGCCCCGGGAGCCACGATGACAGAGCCCGCGATGGAGACCGTCGATTCCTTCGGCATGACTGCGGAGCGGCAGTTCGCCGACGTGTGGTCGAGGCCGGCCCTGTCGGTGAAGGAGCGTCTCCTGATCCTTCTCGGGCTGCTCGTCGGCCAGGGGTTGCACGAGCAGACGGACGTCCAGCTCGACGCCGCGCTGCGTTCCGGCGAACTCACCGAGACCGAGCTGCGCGAGGTGGTCGTCTTCCTCACGCACTACGCGGGCTGGGCCCGGGGCAGCAAGCTGAACGACCAGGTCGAAGGGCTGATCGCGCGGGTCAAGCAGGCTCCATCCGATAGAGACGGCCCTGCAGGCTGAGCGCGTACAGCTCGCCGTCGTGGCCCTCGCCGAACGACGAGAGCTGCTCCACCTTCCCGACCTCGGTCGCGTCCGACAGCCGGTCCGCGGGCGCGGCCTTGATCCATCCGGCGCAGAAGTCGCCGTAGAGGAACCGGCCCCGCAGCCACGGGATCTTCTTGCCGCGGTAGACGTACCCGGCGATGACCGAGCAGTTGCCGCCCTCGTCAAGCGAGTAGACGATCGCCGGATCGACCATCTCGCGGCTCTTGGCGCCCCGGTAGCGAACCTTGCCCTCGCGGGCGTTCCAGCCGTAGTTCTCGCCGCCCCGCGACCCCGCCGGCTGGTGGTCGACCTCCTCCCACGCGTTCTGCCCGACGTCGCCGATCCACAGATCGCCGGTGTCGCGGTCGAAGCTGAACCGCCAGGGGTTGCGTAGCCCGTAAGCCCATATTTCCGGCTTCGCGCCCTCCTTGCCGATGAACGGGTTGTCCTCAGGCACCTTGTACGGCCGGCCGCCGCGCGGGTCGATGCGCAGGATCTTGCCGAGCCAGGTCTTCAGGCTCTGACCGTTGCCGTGCGGATCGCCGGCGCTGCCGCCGTCACCGAGGGCGATGTAGAGGTGGCCGTCGGGGCCGAACGCGAGCTGACCGCCGTTGTGGTTGGCGTACGGCTGGTCCTGGGTCAGCACGTCGCGCCTGCCCGTGGCCCTCGCGCCGTCGAAGGCCCACTCGGTGACGTGGGTGTCGCCCTGCGCGTCGGTCCAGTCGAGGTAGACCCAGCGGCCTGAGGGGTGGAACGCCACGCCGAGCAGGCCCTGCTCGTTGCCGCCGCTCACCTCGCGGGACAGGTCGATCACCGTGTCGCCGCCGGAGGTGCGCAGCCTGCCGGTCTGCTCGGCGACGTACAGGCGGTCGTCGCCCTTGCGCACGGCGAACGCCACCGGCCGCTCCAGCCTGGCGATCTCCTCGAACCGCAGCTCGCCGCGCCCTGGCGGCTTCGTCTCCGCCGGCTCCCGCGTCACGGTGACACTCGCCTCCGGGCTGTACGTGGCCGGCTGGGCGGGCGGGGGCCGCTCGCCGGCGCAGGCGGTGAGGGCCGCGAGGACGAGGGCCATGGCCGCGACGAGTCGCACGACGCCCATCCTCGCACGGCGTTAGGGTTCAGGCATGCCTACCGCATTGATCACCGGCGCCACCGCCGGCATCGGCGCCGCCTTCGCCCGGCGCCTGGCCGCCGACGGCTTCTCGCTCGTCCTGGTGTCCCGTGACGAGCATCGGCTCGCCGAGAGCGCCGACCAGCTCAAGCTCAGGTACGGGGTCGCCGCCGAGGTGCTGCCCGCCGACCTCGCCACCGAAGAAGGGCTGGCCAGGGTCGAGTCCAGGGTCGGCGACGGCGTTGACCTGCTGGTGAACAACGCCGGGTTCGGACACGCGGGCCGCTTCCCCGAGGTGCCCGTCGAGGACGAGGCGCGCATGCTCAAGGTGCACTGTGAGGCCGTGCTCAGGCTGACGCTGGCCGCGCTGCCCGGCATGAGGGAGCGCGACCGGGGCGGGATCATCAACGTGGCGTCCGTGGCGGCGTTCTTCACGCGGGGCACCTACAGCGCGTCCAAAGCGTGGGTGGTGAACTTCAGCGAGTCCGCCGCCAACGAGGTGGGGAACCCACGCATCAAGATCATGGCGCTCTGCCCCGGCTTCGTGCGGACCGAGTTCCACCAGCGGGCGTCGATGGACACCTCGGGGATCCCCGGGTTCCTGTGGCTGAAGGCCGACGACGTGGTGCGGGAGGCGATGCGCGACCTGGCGCTGGGCAAGCGCGTGTCGGTGCCCGACCTGCGCTACAAGGCCATCGTCGCGATCGGCAAGTTCGTGCCGCGCAGCCTGCAGTCTCGCGTGTCGGCGAGCATCGGCCGCTGAGCTACAGGGCGGGTGAGCGGCCGAAAGGGGGCACATAGAACGGGCCCCCGCCGCGGGAGGGGGTCGCGGTGGGGGCCCGAGCGACCGTGAGCTGGGCTCACGGCCGGGAACCAGGAGACAGTGACGTCTAGCGGTTGGCCTCGTGGCCGATCGCCAGGCCGCTGGTCGGGTCGAAGAAGTGCAGGTTGTGCGTGTCGACGACCAGGTCGATGCCCTGGCCGGGACGGACGTGGCTGCGGGCGTTGACGCGGGCGGTCCACAGGGACTTGTCGCCCACCAGCGGCAGCGCCGCCTCGTCGTCGTCGTTGTCCTGAGCGGCCGTGGTGTCGGCGTGCTCGACCGGCGGGGCGTCGATCAGGAACAGCACGTTGATCTCGGAGCCCAGCTCCTCGGTGACCTCCGCCTTGACCGGCAGCGTGGCCCAGCCGTTGGCGTGGTTGCCGGCGGAGGTGGCGTCCTCGAAGTCCGACGGGCGGATGCCGAGGATGATCTTCTTGCCGATGTACTGGTCGAGGCCAGGCTTGTCGGTGAAGGTCGAGTCGGGGATCGGCAGCTTGACGTCGGCGAAGGTGACGGCGGCGCCGCCGTCGCGGACGAGCTCGGCGGTGACGAAGTTCATCGAGGGCGAGCCCATGAACCCGGCCACGAACAGGTTGACCGGCTTGTCGAACAGGTTCTGCGGGGTGTCGACCTGCTGCAGCAGACCGTCGCGCAGCACGCAGACGCGGTCGCCCAGGGTCATGGCCTCGACCTGGTCGTGGGTGACGTACACGGTGGTGACGCCGAGGCGCTCGTGCAGGGTGTTGAGCGAGGCGCGCATGGAGACGCGGAGCTTGGCGTCGAGGTTGGACAGCGGCTCGTCCATGAGGAAGGCCTGCGGCTCACGCACGATGGCGCGGCCCATGGCGACACGCTGGCGCTGACCACCGGAGAGGGCGGCCGGCTTGCGCTTGAGGTACGTCTCCAGGCCGAGCATCTTGGCGGCCTCGTTGACCCGCTTCTGGATCTCCGGCTTGGGCATCTTGCGGAGCTTGAGGCCGAAGGCGAGGTTCTCCTCGACCGTCATGTGCGGGTAGAGCGCGTAGTTCTGGAAGACCATCGCGATGTCGCGGTCCTTGGGCGGCAGGTGGTTGACCACCTTGTCGCCGATGGCGATCTCGCCACCGCTGATGTCCTCGAGGCCCGCGATCATCCGGAGAGCGGTCGACTTACCGCAACCGGAAGGCCCGACGAGTACCATGAACTCGCCATCCTTGATCTCAAGGTTGAGCCCGTTCACGGCCTTTACGCCACCGGCGTAGACCTTGTCGACGTTCGTCAGAACGATGGATGCCATGACATTCCTTCGCGCTCCAGGGCGGGGAGGCCCGGACGTTGTTACCGTGACCCACTCACGTGGATACGTTTTCAAGCATCTCACCCGAAACGGACATCGGTGTCAAGGGTTACCGTGTGACCAGCCGTTGTCGATTGGTGAGTCTTCCGGTTTTCCGGAAACCATGATGGAATCGTTTCCATGGACAAGCGCGCGACCATAAAGGACGTGGCCGAAGCGGCGGGTGTGGGCGTCGCGACCGTGTCCCGGGTGCTGTCGGGCGGCTCGGCCAGCCCGGCGACCAGAGAGCGCGTCCTGGCCGTCGCCGCCCAGCTCGACTACCGTCCCAGCGCCTTGGGCCGCAACCTGCGTCAACGCCGCACGGGCGGCATGGGCCTGCTCGTCCCCGACCTGACCGACACCTTCTACGGCCAGCTGTCGGAGGGCGTGCTCGCCTGCGCCCGGTCGGCCGGCGAGCCCGTCGTGCTCGGCTCCACGGGCGGCGACCCGGAGCAGGAGGCCGACCTGATCGGCATGCTCCTGGAGCAGAGCGTGGACCGCCTGATAGCCGTGCCGTCGGGAGACGCGGAAACCTGGGCCCCCGCGATCCGCGCGGGCATGACGGTGGTCTTCGCCGACCGCCTCCCGGTCCAGTCGTCCCACGAGGACGTCGGGGCGGCGGCCGTCGCCGACCTCATGGCCCTCGACGGCCTCCCCCACGCCCAGCAAACACGCCCGCTGGACGTGCCCGCCGTGGTGGCGGACGACCGGGCCGGCATCCGCACGGCCGTGCGCTACCTGCGCGGCCTGGGCCACAAGCGCATCGCGTTCCTCGGCGGGCCCGGCCACGACCGCCGGGTGGCCGCGTTCAGGGAGGCGGTGGGGGCGCCGGTGGACGAGGAGCTGGTCGTGTTCGGCACCGGCAGCCGCGACTCCGCCTACGCCGCCGCCTCGGGCCTCTTCCAGAGCCGCCCCGACCTGTCGGCCGTGGTCGCCGGGGGCAACGTGCTGGGGGAGGCGGCGGTGCTGGCTGCCAGGGAGCTGGACCTGAGGGTGCCGAGGGACGTGTCGCTGGTGATGTACGACGACGTTCCCTGGGCCGAGCTGTGCGCCCCGCCTCTGACGGTGATCGCCCAGCCGGGGAGAGACATGGGTTACCGGGCGGCGGAGCTCGTGCTCCGGGCGGGGGCCAGGAAGCCGCGGAGCGTGGTCCTGCCGACGGAGCTCATCATCAGGGGCAGCTGCGGCCCCCACCGGTAGATCACGGGGCCGTCGCCCGGGTTCCGGTGTAGCGGCGCGGCAGGATCATGATCGGGTTGTCGTCGAGGACCACGTCCGGTGGGCCGAACCGCGCCGCCACCTCCCTGATCTCCGGGTCGTCGAGCATCAGCAGCCGCCCCTTCTCGATGAAGAGCTCCCCGTCCACCAGCATGGTCGGCCGATCGATCTGGCAGTCGCAGTGCGCGAACCCCGGGCCCGCCTTGACCGGCAGCCCGCCGGTCAGGCCGTCCAGGCCGCAGTAGAAGGCCCCCGCGTGCTTCTCCCGCTCGAACTGGGTCCCCCCGGACACCCGCACCTTCGGGTTCAGCCCGATCAGAGCGTGCCGCATGTAGTAGCCCTCGGGGGCGTACCGCCGTAGCTGCTCGGCCGCCGCTCCCCCTTCGATCTTGCGGACCAGGTTGCCCTCAAGGGTGACGCGCAGGGGCTCCTCGGGCACGCCGGTCACCGTGCAGTCCTCGATCATGATGACGCCCTCGGTGTCGTCCGGCCAGAAGTTGGCGCCGCCGTACGGGAAGGGCCGCCAGTCGCCGGGCCGCATCGCGCCGGGGTCCGGGTCGAACGCCGGCCCCGAGAACGTCACGTCGGTCCCGCTCCCGGTCGTGACCCGGATCGCCTGGGCCCCCGACAGCTGCCGGAGCGCGCGGCGCAGCAGTGCGTAGAAGACCTCGGCGGGCAGCCGCCCTCCGGTGATCAGCGCCCCGGCCGTGGCGGTCATGTGCAGGGACAGGAACCGGGTGGAACGCGACTTGATCTGATCGAAGAAGAGCGGCGCCGTGTGCACCTCGCCCCACCAGGTGCCGCTGATCACGACGTCGGCCTCATGGAACGCGGCGGCCTCGATCTGGAGCGACGCCTCCCTGTCCCAGCCCCCGGGGCTGAACGGCGGCACCGACAGGATCCGGACGTCGGCGTCCCTGAGCGCCGCTGCCGCCGCGATGGCCTGCACGACAACCGGGTCGACGGTGTGCTCCATGAGCAGCAGCACGCGCTCGCCAGCCGCCAACCGCACGTACTCCAGCAGGTTCCGGACGCCGGGCATCAACTCCACGATCGAGTACGGCCCCGTGGCCGGCTCGGCGACGTAGCTGAACGGCGATCCTGCGTACGGATTGATCATCATCGCGCGCTCCCTGCGGGACGTCAGGCCAATGCCTGGATCGGTACCCATCACGCAGAGGAATCACACGATTACGGAACCCAGCGGCGGAACCCTCCCTCGGAGTTGATCACCTGCCCGGTGATCCAGGCCGCCTCGTCCGAGGCCAGCCAGCGGACCAGCCGGGCCACCTCCTCCGGCCGCCCCCAGCGCCCCGCCGGCAGGGCCCGGCCGACGTGCCGGGTGACCTCGGGGCCGGCCCAGCCGGTGTCGACCGGTCCCGGGTTGACGGTGTTGACGGTGATGCCCCGATCCACGAGCGCGTCGGCCAGGCTGGCCGTCATCTGCTGGATCGCGCCCTTACTGATCGCGTACGGCAGTTCGCCCGGCATCGGGGCCAGATGCTGGCCGGAGGTGAAGAGGATCACCCTGCCGCCTGAGCGCCGGTCGTCGTGCTGGGCCGCGAACGCCTGCGTCAGCAGCACGCTGGCCCGGGCGTTCACCGCCCACGACAGGTCCAGCTCGGCGGCCGTCACCTCCTCCAGCGACTGCTTGCAGCTGCGCGCGTGGTTGGCGACCAGCACGTCCACGTGCCCGAACCTGGCGACCGCCTGCTCCATCACCCACGCGGGCGCCGCTGGATCGGCGAAGTCGGCCTCGACGTGGTGCAGGTGCTCGCCGACGCCGCCCAGCGACTCCAGCACGCCTTCCATGCCCGCGGGATCGCTGCCCCACGGCTGCTCGGCGTCGTGCGGGGTCCACGACTGCACCAGCACTTCGGCGCCGGTCGCGAGCAGCTCCTGCGCGATGGCGTACCCGATGCCGATCCGCCTGCTCACCCCGGTTACGAGCGCGACCCTCGTCTCAGAAGTCATCCGGCCATCTTCGTAGATCGCCTGTTGGTGGCGAAAGGTCTCGCGAGTCGCCGCCCGGCGGAGAGAGGCGCCGGGCGGCTCGAGACTACGTGGAAGCCCTCAGAGCAGCTTCTCGATGGCCGAGGTGATCGCCGGGTCGTCCGGGGCGGTGCGGGGGCGGAAGCGCGCCACAGCCTTGCCCTCCCGGTCCACGAGGAACTTCTCGAAGTTCCACTGGACGTCGCCCGTCTCGCCCTGCTCGTCGGGGGTCTGCGTCAGCTCGGTGTAGAGCGGGTGCCGGTCCGGGCCGTTGACGTCGGCCTTCTCCAGCAGCGGGAAGTCCACTCCGTACGTGGCCGAGCAGAACTCCTGGATCTCCTCCGCCGTGCCCGGCTCCTGCCCGGCGAACTGGTTGCACGGCATGCCGATCACCGTGAAGCCGCGCGGGCCGTACTGCTCCTGAAGCTGGACCAGCGCGCCGTACTGCGGGGTGAGGCCGCATCGCGAGGCCACGTTGACGACGAGCACGGCCTTGCCGGGCGCCAGTTCCCCGAGGGTGGTGGGGGTGTCGTCGAGGGTGCGGAGCTGGATGTCACTGAGGCTCATGCATCGACCCTACAGAAGCGGCGTAACAGGCGGCCCGCCGGCGGGTGGGGCCGGTACCCGCCCTGTGCCCTCGGGCAAACCCCATACTTTGTCGCGCCTTTCGGCAAGCGAGCCTCAGGCGCCAGGCGAGGCGGGCAATGGCGGGGCAGCGAGAGGGGATTTTATGCGCAACGATCACGCAAACACCTCTCCACCGCGTGTCGAGATGTATGACCCACGGTGACCGTACGTAATAGGAATCGTGCTAGAGGACACGTCGCGGTGCCCTCCGGGCCGTCCAGCGCGATCGGGCGGTACAAGGATTCCCGGAGGGCCGCGCGGACCCTCCGCGTCCGAGCCACGGACGCGGACCGGCATGGGCGCCAGATGAATGGGCCTGTCCGCACGCGACCCTATAGCTAGGATCGAATTGGACAGCAAACGCGCCCTTAGCAGCACAATCATCTTCGTCACCACGTTCAGCGCGATCAACGCGATCGACACCCCGGCAGCCTGGGCCGAGCGCCCGCCCGTGGTCAGGACCAAGACGTGGACGACATCGGCGAAGCCCAGGATCCCGGCGGCCATGCCGGACACGAACAAGAGGATCGCTCTGGGCCAGGTGGTCCAGCGATCGTGGAACCTTCAGGAGTTCCGCTGCCTGGACAACCTGTGGACCAGGGAGAGCAACTGGAACCACCGGGCATTCAACCGCTCATCCGGCGCGTACGGCATCCCGCAGGCACTGCCCGGAGGCAAGATGCGAGGCGCCGGCAGCGACTGGAAGTCCAACCCGGAGACGCAGATCCGGTGGGGACTCGCCTACATCAAGGGGAGGTACGGCAGGCCTTGTGGCGCCTGGGGACATTGGAGATCACACAACTGGTACTGAGCGCAACAAACGGAGGGCAACCGGGGCCCACGCCCGCCGGTTGCCCTCCCTACTTCCCCCGGACATCCCTGACGCCGACCGGTTGAGCAGCCCACCCGCCACGGATTCGTCATGGTCGACGGGTTGACGACTACCCGGAGCCCGAGGCAAGGATGGCGCTGTGCCGATCACCAACTGGCTCGCCATCGCCGGCCTCCTCTTGTGGCTGGGATACGAGATCGTGCTCCGCCGCCGTACCGACACCGACACCGACGCCGCGAGTTCACGCGGCGGCGACACCGATCGGGGCAGCACCCTGCTGCTGGTCGCCGCGTACACCCTGGCCATCGTGCTGATCATCGTTCTGGGTCTGGCGGGAGTGGGACGTCTGCCCGTCGGCGCGCGCTGGACAGGCGTCGCGATGATGGCCGCCGGACTCGGGCTGCGCGCCTGGGGCATGAGCACGCTCGGCACGTACTACACCCGTACCCTGCACGTGACCGGCGACCAGCAGGTGGTCACCGCCGGGCCGTACCGGCTGATCCGCCACCCCGGGTACGCCGGGAGCCTGCTGGTCTGGACGGGCTACTGCGTGGGCAGCGGCAACTGGATCGCCCTCCTGGTCGTCGCCGCACTGATGCTCGCCGCGTACGGCTGGCGGATCCGCTCGGAGGAGCGGCTGCTGATCGACACCTTCGGCGACGAGTACACCGCCTACCAGCGCCGCACCGCCCGGCTTCTCCCGTTCGTGTACTGAAGGGCGGCCTCGGCAGGGCTCTATGAGCGAGTCGCCTCGTAGTCGTGGAGTGCGGCCGGGGTGGTTCGGGTTGCTGCCGGGCGCATGGTCAGGACCAGTACGGCCAGCCCGGCGAAGATGACCGCGGCGACGACGCCGGTGACGTGCAGGCTGGCGGTGAACGCCTCCCGCGCGGTGTGCAGCAGTTCCGCGCCCTGGCCGGCGGGAAGGTCCCGGCTGGCGGCGACCGCGCCGGCCAGCG
>NZ_JBFAMX010000274.1:0-13328 GCF_040659615.1 Nonomuraea sp. NPDC049784 | reverse complement strand
GGAGCACGGCGCGCTGACCGGCCAGCGGGGTGCGCAGCTCGTGGGAGGCGTTGGCCACGAAGTGGCGCTGCGCCGCGAACGAGGAGTCCAGCCGCTCGAACAGGTCGTCGAGCGTACGCCCCAGCCTGGTCAGCTCGTCGTCCGGGCCGCGCAGGCCGAGCCGACGGTTGAGGTTGGTGGCCGAGATCTCCCGGGCGGTCACGGTCATGGCGCGCAGCGGGCGGAGGAAGCGCCCGGCCAGCCACCACGCGGCCAGCACGGTCAGGACCACGACGACGATCCCGGTGACCGTGAGCACGGCGTCGACCTGCTGGGCGGAGGTGTCGGGCGGTGGAGCGGCGTCCCCGGCCCGGAGGCGGACCTGGTCCCTGCCGAACAGGAAACCGGCGACCAGCATCATCGGGACGACGACGGCCAGAACCAGTCCGGCGTACAGCGTCGTGAGCTGCGCGCGCAGGGACGGCCGTCGCAGGTGGCGCCGGGCGCGGCCGGTCACCGTCAGGTTCATCGCGGGACCCCGATGCGGTAGCCGCCCTCACGGACGGTGCCGATCACCGGTGGTTCGCCGAGTTTGGCCCGTAACCGGCGCACGGTCGTCTTGACGGCCGTGGTGAACGGGTCAGCGGCCTCGTCCCAGACCCGTTCCAGCAGCTCCTCCGTGGACACGACCCGGTCACCGGCGGCGAGCAGGCACTCCAGCAGCGCGAACTCCTTCGGGGTCAGCTCCAGGCGCCGCCCGCCGCGAAAGGCCAACCGCCTGCTCGGGTCCAGGATCAGGTCCTCCGCCCGGAGGATCGGCGGCACGGCGGGCGCAGCGCGGCGCCCCAGCGCGCGCACGCGGGCCACGAGTTCGGCGAAGTCGAACGGCTTGGGCAGGTAGTCGTCCGCGCCCAGCCCCAGACCCTCGACCCTGTCCCGTACAGTGCCCGCGGCGGTGAGCATCAGCACCCGCGACCCCGCGTCACCGGCGGCGATGTCGCGGCACACCTCGTCGCCGGGCGTGCCCGGCAGATCGCGGTCCAGCACCACCACGTCGTACCGGGTGGCGGCCAGGCGGGCCAGAGCGTCGTCGCCGTCGAGGACGACGTCCACCGCCATGCCCTCGCGCCGCAACCCGGTCCCGATCGCCCGCGCCAGAACCTCGAAGTCCTCGACGACCAGCACTCGCACGACCGTCCTCCTTCTCACCCCGGTGGTGGCGCCGTTCCGTCCACCGCGTCCGGTCACCGGACACGATGCCAGGGATCGGGTGTCGGGCGGGTGTCAGCGGCTGACACCCGGCCGACACCGGCCGTGCCGTACAACCGTCCGTGATTCTCCTTCGGAAAGGACGAGACGTGACAGATCCGCGGTTGACCCGGCGCAGGTTCCTCGCCGTCACCGGGGCCGGTACGGCAGCCGGCGGACTGCTGACGACCAGCTCGACGGTCAGCTCGAAGGGCACGGGCGAGGTGTCCGCACGGGGCCTCACCCAGGCCGTCCTGTCGGCCTTCGAACACCACCGGCTCGTCGCCGTCGGCGAGTCGCACGGCCAGCAGGAACACGGTGACGCGCAGCAGATTCTGCTCACGGACCCGCGGCTGCCGGACGTGGTCGACGACATCGTCGTCGAGTTCGGCAACGCGCTCTACCAGCCGGTCATCGACCGGTTCGTCGCCGGCGCGGCCGTCGAGGACCACGTGTTGCGGCAGGTCTGGCGGAACACCACGCAGTCGCCCGGGGGCACCGGCGACCAGCCGATCCGTGAGCAGTTCTTCCGTACGGTCCGCGCCGTCAACTGGACGCTGCCCGCCGCGCGGAGGATCCGGGTGCTCCTCGGGGACCCGCCCATCGACTGGTCACGCATCACCACCCAGGACCAGGTGGACGGCTTCCTCGCCCAGCGTGACACCCACATGGCGTCCCTGGTGCGGCGGGAGGTGCTCGCCAGGAACCGCCGGGCGCTGATCTGCTACGGCAGCGGGCACGTGACGCACTCGCCGGAGCGGGGCCAGAACGCCGACCACGCGGTCCCGCTGATCGAGGAGCAGACCGGCCGGCGCGTGTACGTGATCGTGGCCGGCAGCCATCCCCGCCTGGCGGCCTGTCCACGGCGTACCGTGATCGCGTGCTCCGGAAACTGGCTGGAGTCGGCCGACGCGGGACAGTTCATGGACGCGCCCCGGCTGTGCGGCTTCCCGCTGGGGAAGCTGGCCGACGCCGTCCTGTACCTGGGGCAGCTGAAGGACCTGACGCAGCCGCTGTGGAACCCCGCGATCTTCCTCGATCCGGCGTACTGGGCGGAGCTCCAGAGACGCAACGCGATCAACGGGAACCTCGTCGACCTGGAGGCGTACCGGCGGCAGCAGCCGATCTCCCTGCCCTCGTCACCTCCCGTGAGCTGCGCCTGACAGCGCCGGGAAGGGCGCGCCTAACTCCTCGCGTGTGACGGCGAGGACGTGAGGATGTCCCATCCGGCCATCGCCCAGGCGACGACCACCTCCAGCTCTGCGCCTGCCGAAATACCATCCGTGCAGGTCAGGCCACTTGTGAGTACTCGTGGAGGACGCCACCGAGGCGGTCTCGTCGGCATACATTCAGGTCGGTGATTCGCTCTGGATCCGTTATCGGATCGGGGACGGCGCGCAGCGGGGCGGCTTGGTTCAAGGCTTGGTGGGCTCGGTGCTGGTTGTAGAAGTGTTCGTACTCGTGCAGGGCGTGCCGAAGATGGCGTTGGTTCCAGATCAGGCAGCGGTCGAGAAGCTCGTGACGGCACGACTGCACCCACCGCTGCGTGATCGAGTTCATCCGCGACATCTGGATACCGGGGGGCCCGTCTTGATGCCGCTCTCGGTGAGGAGCTCGTCCATGAGGGCCGGGAACTTCCCATTCCTGTCTCGGAGCAGAAAGCGCGCCCGGCAGCTCGCATCGTGCAGATCCATCACCAGATTCCTGATTGCTTGGATGACCCAGTTCGCGCTCGGGTGAGCGGTGGTGCCGAGCGCCCGGACACGCCTGGTGGCGTGCTCGATCACCGCCAGGATGTACTGGCGCTGTCCGTTCAGGGTGATGGTCTCGATGAAATCGCAGGCCAGTAGGGCGTCGGCTTGCGAGCGCAGGAAGTCGGCCCAGGTGGTGGTGGCCCGTTGGGGCGTTGGATCGAGTCCCGCTTGGTTGAAGATCTCCCACACCGTGGACGGCGCGACCTTGATGCGAGTGTGGCGAGCTCACCATGTACCCGTCGATAGCCCCGGCCAGGGTTCTCTTGGACCAGGCGTGGGATGAGGGCGCGGATGGAGTGGAGGGTGGGTGGGCGGCCAGGCCGCTTGGGCCGGCAGGTGCGGGCGTGAGGACGTCTCGTCAGATCGCGGTGCCGGTGCAGGACCGTGTCCGGGCGGATCCCTTCTGCGCCAAGCCCAAGTGGTACATATGGGACCATAGTTCCCTAGCAGACATGAGTAGGGCGGGAACGGGTACCGACCACAGTGGCCGTTACCAGATGGGATCGTCGATGATAACGGCCGGTCTCGGTGCGTGCGGCCAGTTAATATCCATGTGTATGCCGCTACCGATGTCCACCACGGCCATAAGTGCGGCAAGGCTGAAGCGGATACCGGCTTCTCTGCATATATCCTCGACGAGCAGAAGATCTTCATCGATGGGGTCGTGCGCGATTGGCCGGTCGCCGTGGGGGAATTCCCTCCATGTCAGTCGGATTTCACCGTCGATGGCATACGTGAGCTTGTGCTTATAGAGTATAGAGGTAATGCTCCATACTCGTTCGTCTTTCTCGCTGAGCTCTCGCAGGACCGAAGGCTCTGCCCGCAGTTGGGTCTTAAGAGCCTTCAAATGGTATGACCAGGAGAAGTCACGGCTCCCAAGCCTCGTCGTAGCGCCGCAGATCAGGTGCCTACTCGGTGGCGTAGTCAGGTGCGGATCACCATTGATCCCACCCGTGCCAGCCGTACCAGTACCCCATGAGATGCCGGTAAGTGTCGTCGGCCGTCTCCTCGGGCTCGCCCTTGGGCAGGAGGACGAAGTTGGTATTGCTGTGGATCGCCCATTCCTCGCCGATGAGGCAGGCACTGCCGGGGATGTCTTCAGCGTTCTCCTCCAACCCGGAGTAGGGAAAGGCATCGCATATCCGATACAACCCGAGCCAGCGGCAGGAGAAGTCTCGTGATGTTTCGGCCGTCACAGTTCGGGCGTAGGCTTCCATGCTCGGTTTCGAGATCGTGAACCGAAGCCAGAAGGGGGCGTCTGCCACGAGTGCAGTCGCGAGACCCGCGATGATGAACACGGGCACAAGCCAGCGTGTTAATCGGGCCTGTGCCGTACCCCTGCCCATCGCCAGGGCGAAGCGGACCGTCCAGATTGCCCACAGCGGGATCCCGAAGAAGAAGCCGACCAGGAACATCTCGATGACATACCAGTGCGGGACGCTGGCCCAGTACAGAATGACGCCGGCCACGGCGGAGAGGGCAGTGAGGTGCAGCCATCCCGGAGGCTTATTGATCATGCGTCACCTTAACGTCCACGATGGCTCTCCCGAGATGGGGTCAGTCACACTCGGAACGTTTCCTTGGGAGATCGCGAGGGTGCACGTCATCTCATGACCGGGCGTCGTTGGGTCGCTGCTGACCATGCTCATGCCAAATATATGCGCATTATGGCTCCGGCTCGATTGAGACCCCGCCGCTGACCTGGGCGAAGTCGCTGATCGCAGTCTGGACTTCTAAGACAACGTCTCATTTGGTGAGTCGGCGGTAGCAAATGAGTGCTGCGGCGATGGCGACGAAGGAAGCGAAGTGGTCGGCTCGGCGTTAGCGGCGGTGTAAGCGGCGACAGCCGGCCAGCCAGGAGACCGTCCGTTCGACTACCCAGCGGTGCCGGCCCAGGCGCTGACTGGATTCGATCCCGCGGCGGGCTATGCGCGGGATGATGCCGCGCCCGCGCAGGAAGGTCCGGAGGTGCGGGTAGTCGTAGCCCTTGTCACCGTGCAGCTTGCCCGGTCGGCGACGGCGCGGGCCGCGGCGGGACCGGATCGGCGGAATGCTCCGCACCAGCGGCTCCAGCCCCAGGCTGTCGTGGGTGTTGGCCGCGCTGATCCCGACAGAGATCGGCAGACCGGTTCGCTCGGTGATGAGATGGATCTTCGACCCATTCTTGCCGCGATCGACAGGATTCGGACCTGTCAGTTCCCCCCTTTGACGGCCCGCACGCTGACGGAGTCGATCGCGCATCGCGACCAGTCCAGCTGCCCGCGCGAGCCGAGCTCATCGAGCAGGATGCGATACAGCTTGGCCCACACCCGGGCGCCGCTCCACTCGGCGAAGCGGCGGTGCACCGTTTGCCAGGAGGCACCGAAGATCGGCGGGAGCTGCCGCCAGGTGCACCCCGTGGTGGCCACGAACACGATCGCCGCCAAGATCAAGCGGTCATCGGCCCGCCGCCGGCCACCGCCCTGCGGTCGGATCGGTGACGGTGGCACCACTCGCTGAAACAAGCCCACAGCTCGTCAGGAACCAGCCGATCCACGAACGCATCCATGATCAACCCAACGATTGATCACCAAACAAGACACGGTCTTAGATGTGCACTTCGCCCCCGTCAACGACCAAGTTGGCGCCGAGGAAGAAGCTGCCCTGGTCGGAAGCGAGGAACGCCACGACATTGGCGATCTCGTCCGGGCGTCCAATCCGGCCGAGTGGGATCGCTGCGGCGAAATCTGACTTGGTGACGGGCGTGTCCTCCGTCCCGACCACACCGTCGAGTCCAGGAGTGTCGATGGTGCCCGGGGAGATCGCGTTGACCCGGATGTTCCGGCCCTTGAGCTCGTTGGCCCAGGTCCGGGCGAAGGACCGGATCGCCGCCTTGGAGGCCGCGTACGTGCCGAACGCCGCGACACCGTCACCGGCGCGCACCGAGCTGTTCAGGATCACCGATGCGCCGTCGTTGAGCAGCGGCAGCGCCTTCTGCACCGTGAACAAGGTGCCCCGGACGTTCACGCCGAAGGTCTCGTCGAAGTGCTCCTCGGTGACTCGCTCCAGCGTCGCGAACGACGCGGCGGCGGCGTTGGCGAACAGCACGTCCAGGCCCCGGCCCCGAGCCCGGACCGCGGCATAGAGCCGGTCCAGGTCGGCCAGGTCCGAGATGTCGCCCGGCACGGCGGTCACCGTCGTTGGGCCTATGCGCTCCACCGCAGCGTCAAGGACCGCCTTTCGGCGGCCGGTGATGAAGACGTGCGCGCCCTCGGCCGCCAGCCGTATGGCGGTGGCCAGACCGATCCCCGTTCCGCCGCCGGTGACGACGGCGGTCTTGCCTTCCAACTCCCCCATGCTTTCACCTCTATAGAAATCTGTACCGATCAGTGCCGAAGTGGACGATAGCAGTTCCGCACCGTTCGGTACAGAAGAGATATGATCGATCACGTGAACACCCAGAGGAAGGCGCCGATCGGCCGGCCACGCGGCTTCGACGTCGACAAGGCGCTCGACCAGGCCATGCGTGTCTTCTGGGAGCAGGGCTACGAGGGCGCCAGCCTCACCGACCTGACCAACGCCATGGGCATCAGCCGCACCAGCATGTACGCCGCCTTCGGCAGCAAAGAAGACCTGTTCCACAAGGCCCTGCAGCGTTACACCGACGGCCCCGCCGCGTACCTCCCGCGGGCCCTGCAGAAGTCGACGGCGTGGCAAGTGGCCACAGCGTTCCTCAACGGTTCCGTCCGGGCCACCACCAGTCCCGGCTGTCCCGCCGGATGCCTCGGCGTCCAAGGCTCCCTGGCGGCGGGCGAGGCCGGTCTCAGCGCCCGGGATACGTTGACAGCCTGGCGCAACAACGGCATCTCGCTCCTACAGGAGCGGTTCCAGCGGGCCGTCGATGAGGGCGACCTTCCCGCAGGGACCGATCCCAGCCTGCTCGCCCGATACCTCATGGCCGTGGCCAACGGCATCGCCGTTCAGGCCGCCGGTGGCGCCACCCGCGACGACCTCCGCATGGTGGCCGACATGGCCCTACGGCACTGGCCGCCCACCTGATACGAACCCTCCGCCGAGCTCTTACGCGATCATCGGGTGGCGATGGCCTTGGCGCCCTCGGCCTCCGCAGGGGCGGAGCTCATCGGGCCGCGAAGGGCGATGTAAACGAACAGCACGCCGATGACGGCGACGCCGACCCACATGGCCTGCCGCCCAGCCGTCGACGAAAGACTGCTGGGCGGCGTGAACCAGGGCCTGTGTGTGCGAGCCTGCGCCGCCCGCGGCCTCGACAACGTTGGAGACTCCCGTTCCGGCAGATCAGCGGAGCCACCCACTGCGTCGCGGCGACAGAGACACCGCGTGAGCTCGTGTGCTTGTTGAGGTGGAACGGGCGAAGCCCGTTCCTATGGGTTGTGGAGTAGTTCAATGTAATCCAGTCGCGCCCTTTACAATGTAGATTTATCTTGAACGCATGACCAGACCTGCCGCTGACCTCGCAGATCACCCGCGCTTCCCCCGGTCAACGACACTCTCAAAGGCCAGCCCGACCTGGAACAACACGGCGCGCGCAAAACGATGACGTCGCCATACGACATACGGGTCGCCCAGCGCATTCTGGCGATGGCCGCGGCGATCTGGCACAACTTCCACACCGGCCAGCCGGTCACCCGATCGCTGATCGCCTATGACCACTGACCGTATTCGGAATGATTCGTCTAGGCGAGCCGGCTGACCGGAACATTTGTACAAGATACCGGCGCGCACCGGCGGCGACAGTAGGCCCATGACTATTTCCCTGGGGCTCGATGACCCCGCTGTTTCGACGACGCCGACCTGCGGTTTCCGCACCGGCAGGCTGATGTGAGCAGCACGGCACGGCGCCGGCGGCGCCTCTTGATCGCCTCGGCTGTCCTCTTCGTCGTCGTCGGGTTGCTTCTCGTGAACGCGGAGGTGGTGACGCGGCAGAGCGCCGAGGCCAGTGGGAATCCGACCCTGCCCCTCGACGGCGGGAACATCTACGTGCGCCAGGACGGCCCCCCCGATGCCCCGGCACTCGTACTCATCCACGGGCTCGCCGCGTCGACCCACTCGTGGGACGCGCTCGTTCCGCTGCTGACCAAGTCCCATCGCGTCATCCGGATCGACCTGCTCGGGCACGGCCAGTCGGCCAAACCGGCCGGCGCCGGCTACGGAATGCCGGAGCAGGGACGCCGGGTCGGTGAGGCAATGGACCGGCTCGGGGTCAAGCAGGCCGTAGTGGTCGGCCATTCCACCGGTGGCGCGGTCGCCACCGCTCTCGCCGAGCAACGACCCGACCTGGTGACCGCGCTCGCGATCATCGACACCGCACCCCGCTTGGACGCCGCCATCTCAAGCGGCTTCGTCGGCGGGCTCTTGGACGACCCCGTCATCGGGCAGCTGCTGTGGCGGCTTCGGACCGACAGCCTGATCCGCAACGCCGCGAGCACCGCGTTCAGCCGCCGCGGCTACCAGGTCCCGCAGGCGGTCGTGGACGACGCGCGCGGGATGACCTACCACGCCTTCATCGCGACATCGCAGGACGGCGACGATTATGTGAACCAGCGCGCGCTCCCCGATCGGCTGATTCCCCTCGGCAAGCCGCTGCTAGTGATCTTCGGTGAGGAAGACCAGAGATGGCGATCCTCCTCCGCCGCCGAATACCGCGCCGTTCCGGGCGCGAAAGTCGAGTTGCTGCCCGGTGTTGGGCACTCGCCCATCATGGAGGATCCGCCGCGGACCGCCGCGCTTCTTCTGGCCTTCACCGCGAGCCACACCACCCAGGGGCACTGAACGAGATGATGCGCCCATGACGGGGTCCGGTGCTGCCGGCACAGCGGGGCCGGCCTGCGGTGCGGGTGGATCTGGCCGATGTGCTCAAGCTGTACGTGTATGCCCAACAAACTTCGCCGAGGCTAGGGAGATCGCGATGCCACACACCAGTTCAGACATCTACTGGGAGGAACACGGCCAGGGCCCTCTGACACTTGTCATGTTGCCAGGATTCGGCGCCTCGGCTGATCTCATGACCGAAATCGCGCGACACCTCAGCGGGTTCCGCGTCTTGATCTTCGACTTGCCCGGACATGGTCAGTCCGTACGCGCGCCGGCGGACGGGAGACTGTCCACGCTGGCCGCGACCCTGCACGACGCGATCAACGACGCGGGCGTCGACGCTTACTGCCTGGTCGGCTATTCCCTTGGCGGTGCGATCGCGGTGCGTATCGCGCTTGACTACCCGGATGAGGTGCGTGCGCTGGTTGGTGTTGTTCCGTGGAACGCCGCGGGGACGACTGCCGGGGACGAGGTGATCGCCGGCTTCGATGCCGCGTACGGCGATGCCGAGGCCCTCGCGCAAGCAGTGGCGGCAATCTCCTTGGACCCGTCGAAGACCTCGGGTCTGATGAGCAGCATGCTGACCGTCACCGAACAGATGTGGCACGGCTGGCTGGCCGGCGGTGCGCTGACAAGCCAGGCCGACGAGCTGTCTGAGATACGCGTACCGAGCTGCTACATACTCGGCGGGAAGGACGTCGTCGTAGATCAAGCCAAGCAGCTTGACGACGTGCGGCGCATCCCTGGAAGCCGCGCGGTCCTGCTGAGCGACCTTGGACACCTGTGTGGTCTCGAGATGCCCGACGTCGTCGCGAACGAGATCTCGAACTTTCTGGAGACGGAGATACGCGCCGATCCAGCCGAAAGTCGTTGAGAGGCCAGGACGCCGAGGGAGTGCGAGGAGAGCCCCACGATGACCAGGCAGGTGATGAGCGCGAGGCTGAGCAGCAACACGATCGTCAACCGCCGGTTTCTCCGGTGGAGAGGGGTCTCCTGGACGGTGTCGGACGAGATCATCGCCTTGGACAGCATCGGCAGCGCCGTCGCTGCCTGTGGTCAGCGGGGTTGGTTGCGGATGGTCCGGCCACGTTCGGTGATGAGCTCGTCCAGGGCGTGGTCCGTTGCTCCGCGCCGTCCTTGGTCAGCAGATGATCGCCCTGGATGACCTGGTGGAACTGGTTGATGCGTTCGGCCGCGTCGAGGCCGCGAATGCCGATGGTGATGCTGGTCTGGGTGGCGTGGAAGGTGGTGACCGGCCTTCAGCGACGGTGCCGGCAGCGGCATTCATGCGGCCACGCGGGCGCATCTGCTTGCGGGCGTCGGCGGGGTCGAGACCGTCGATGGCGAGGTAGCACAGGAACGGGCCGGGGGCCTGGCGGGCATGCCTTCGGCGAGGACTCGCCTGATCTTGTCGCGGTCGTCTGCGCTCATGGGAGGGCGGCCGAGCAAGTCGGGCCAGCCGTCGGCGGAGAGGGACGGTGGGGGCGTCCGTTGGCGTGGCGGCCTGCTGTTGCCGAACGGGGTCCGGGCGAACCGGTCAACTTGCTGACGGTGAGGGCGCCGCCGTCCCAGACGGTGGTGAGGGCCAGGTCAACTTGGCGCGGTTGCGCGGGCCGCGTTCGGCGGGGTGTCGACCACGAGGCCAAGAGCGAGCTGGGGGAAGAGACCGATGGCGGTGCGGGTGCGGGCCTCGACGGTGAGCGTGGCGCTGTAGCCGTACTCGGATGGGCCGTCTCCG
Organism: Nonomuraea sp. NPDC049784; assembly: GCF_040659615.1. Lineage (NCBI taxonomy): Bacteria > Bacillati > Actinomycetota > Actinomycetes > Streptosporangiales > Streptosporangiaceae > Nonomuraea > Nonomuraea sp. NPDC049784. Next base: position 2,777 of record NZ_JBFAMX010000274.1, on the reverse strand, counting down.
CAGGGTGTTCGGATCGTCAGCCACTGTCGAGGACTCGTTTGAGCAGGTCGACGATCATTTTCGATTCCGAGGGAGAGAGGGCGTGCAGTAGTTGACTCTGCGCGTCGGCGATGAGGGCGCTGAGCCTCTCCAGATGGTCTTTCCCCGCGGGGGTGAGCGTGACGATATTGCGCCGGCCGTCGGCCGGGTCGGGACGCTGCTGCAGAAATCCTTGCTCGACCATCGCGTTGACCCCCGTCACCACATCGCTGCGATCGATTCCGGTGCATCTGCCCAGGTCGGCTTGGCTAGATGGGCCGAACTCGTCGAGGGCCGACAGCATCGCGAACTGGCGTCGGGAACTCGTGCCGGCTAGCGCTCGGTCGGTCAGCCGGTTGGCCGCGATCGCCGTCTGATTGATCACCCAGCTCGGCAGGGCGCGCAGGCGGGCGGGTGTCGGGTGCGTAGTGCTGTCCACCTCGCCAGGTTACCCGGTTGTTGGTGTCACCATCAATCTCATGTATGGTTGGTGGCACCATCATTGGTGGCACCAACAGAAGTTGGAGTGCTGCCAGACCGCAACGTCACAAGGAGACTCGGATGACCGTGAACCCCGAATCGCGTCCCAGCCTCGGCCGCGCACTCGCCGAGACCACACGCTTGATCGGCAAGTTGCACCGACGCGCTCTCGCGGACTTCGACTCGGACTTCCCCACCTGGATGCTCCTGACCCTGCTCGAGGAGGCGGACGTCGCATTGCCCGTTGACGAGGTGGTGAAGGAACTCAACCGCCGGCTGGACCTGGCCGAGCCGGACACCGTACGGGTGCTCGAGCGCGCCGCGGCTGCGGGCCACGTCGCATACCGACCCGGAGACGCCCCCGCTACCGCGGAACTGACCGAATCCGGCAAGGACCACTTCGCGGCCCTGTACGCGCATGCCCGCAAAGCCACAGATGCCGCCTTCGAGGGCATCGATCCAGCCGGGCTCGACACCGCCCTCACGGTGGTGCTGGCGGCCAAGGAACGCGCCGCCGCCGAACTTGGCTGACTAGGCGACCACCCAACGCAATGAGGAAAACTCTTATGTCATCCCTTTCTCGAACCTCGCTCGCCCGCCTGGCCGCCGTTGCCGCGATCTTCGCCGTCGCGATGGCGGCGCCGTACGGATGGAGTACGGCATCGGCCGACACCGCCACGAACGCGGCGAAGTACTACGGCATGTGGAACTACGACCAACCCGATGCCGCCACGCTGAACAACATCGCTGTGCTGGCCTGCCCCGACGGCGGCGGCCAGTGTGACCCGCAACTACCGCTGCCGCTGCGAGTGCCCCAGGTGGGCTGGGTGGTGTTCTCTCCCGGCCCCAACGGGACGGTCAACGGCACCACCGATGGGGGCTGCACCTGGAATTTCCGCGTCCAGCGCACCGGGCTGGAGCTGTCGTCCACGACCCAGCAGTGCACCAACCGGGCGGTCGGCTCTCCCAGCAACCTCACGAAATGGTCCGTCCAGGTGAAGGGCAACCGGGAGACGGAGTCGATCGTGGCCGTCAGCCATCAGCCCAACGGAGTGGATCTCATCGGCACCATGAACTCCGGCTCCCGTACCAAGGTGGTCAACGGGCGGCACAACGGCAAGTTCGTCCAGCGGTTCCTCGGCGACTACCGCTACGACCCGGCGGACTTCCACACCCTCACCAACGTTGTCTCCACCGACAAGGGCACAGTCTACCCGGAACAGGGCACGGTTCGATTCAGCGGCACGCTCCATGATCGCGGCAAGATCAACGCGCACACGCCGGACGGCTGTGACTGGACGCTCGTCGTGCGCGGCAACACCGCCGAACTTGATCCCGACACGCAAACCTGCCACACCGCGAATGGCGACCGCTCACTGATTTACTGGGCGCTGGTCACCGACGACGGACAGCACATGAACGGCTTCCTAGCCGGATCCACCACCGCACCGGGCCAACCCCCGACCAACACCTTCCTGTACGTCGGCGCGCTGACCAGATCCGCCACCGATCCAGCCGAAAAGCCACGCCGCCCCGGGCGGTTCACCACTCCCACGATGTCGGCGGGGCTGGGGCACTAGGGCACCCCACGGCCCGGCATCAGGCTGGCCGGTCGTGGAGATCATCGACCGCGCTCAGCCCGGGAAACGATCATCTGGTACGCAGGAAGCGATCGCCGTCAACGAGATCCAGGACAAGATCGATCGCGCGGGCTGACCATGGGAGCGGGCGATCAGGTCTGGCCGGCCGAATCTGGGCCGGCCAGACCTTCGCCGCGGACGGTGAACTCTCCCGCCAAGAGGCGGCGGGCCCATTCCTCGCCGCGGGCGGCAGCGCCGGGGTCGCGGCGCAACCACTCCTCACGCTCAGCCTCCAGCCAGAGCCTGGAGCGGAACGCTCGCTGGCGCCGTTCCAGAACCAGGGGTGTCGGTAAGACTGCTGCCACCAGGTACACGCGATTGCGTTAGCGCAGGTCAGTCTCCTGCTTCGCGGTCGAAATGGCTCGGAGCTCCTATAGCTCCGGCAAGCCGCCACTCTGTCAGTGGGTACGGCGACGGGGCGCCAGAACCTCGGTGACCTTGGCGATGGCTTCGGCGCCGGGTTTGACGTAGCGCATGGCGGTGCGGGGGTTCTTGTGCCGGGTCTTACCCATGATGAGCTGCAGCGGGACTTCGGCTTCGCCGAGGTGAGTGGCGGCGGAGTGGCGCAGCTGGTGCAGGTCGAGTCCGGCGTACTGGTCGAGTAGGACGCGGGCGCGGTCGTAGCCGAGGCGGGCGCGG
>NZ_JBFAMX010000273.1:0-13336 GCF_040659615.1 Nonomuraea sp. NPDC049784 | reverse complement strand
GTCCCGTACGGCACCGTCGCGCCCGGCACGGCCCGCTCATACAGTGCCGCCCCGTCCGGTCCCGCCCAGCCATACGGCGCCGCCGCGCCCGGCTCCGTCCCATACGGCACCGTCCCGTCCGGTGGGTCCGTTCCTGGCGGCGGCACTCTTCCCCTTGGTGCCGGTGGGCCCGGCGGTGGTGGCGTGGTGCGTGCGATGCTCGTCGTGGGGGTGCTGCTCGCGATCGGCGCGCTCGCCGTCGGGCTCCAGGCGTTCTCGATGGGGCTGGTGCTCACCAAGGGCGGTCCTGAGCGCTCCACAGAGACGCTCGCGGGCCTCCAGTACGACTTTGCCTTCAGGATGGCCGAGTTCGGCCCTGGCGCGTCCATAGCGACCCTCACAGGGGTGATCCTCGGCGTGCTGGGCATCGTCGCGACCATCATCGCGGCGGCCTCCCGGCTGAGCATCACGCTGACCCCGCGCGTCACACCGGTGACGCCGGAAGGCGCGGGGGAGGCGCCCGCCGAGCGCAGGCCCCGCACCGCAGGCGTGGCCATCGGGGTGACGGCGCTGGTCGTCTTCGTGGCCGTCGCCCTGGTGCTCGCCTGGCCGTGGATCGACGGCGTGCTCGCCTCGCCCGACACCGAGGCGGGCGCCCTCCGCACCCAGGTGAACACCTGGGTGCCCGCGGTCGGCGGAGCGATCATCTCGGTCGGCGTCGCCTACCTGGCCGCACTCGGCATCGGCGGCCTGCGCCCGCTCGGGCGCGGGAGCGAGTGGCTGCTGCTGGTGTTCGCGCCGTGGCTGTTCGTCGGACCTGGCCCGCTCGGCGTCGCGAACTGGCAGACCATGCGCAACATGGGCCTCATCGACTCCTTCCTGGCCCTCTTCCCGCCTCTCCTGGTCAGCGTCCCCGCGCTGCTGGTGCTCACCCTGCTGTGCAAGGGGCTGGCGGAGCGCTCCGGCAAGGACTTCTTCAGCGGGGTCTTCCTGCCGTCGCTCCCCATGGCGGGCATCCTCGCGGGGGCCGTCGCCCTGGTGAACGCCCAGGACCTCCTCTGGCCGCTGCTGGTCGCCCAGAAGCCCACGCTGTTCACCTCGCCGGTCGCGCAGGTGTTCCAGCTCGGCGGCTTCTCCGTCCGCACGCCGGACGTCGGCGCCGCCACGCCGCTCCTCGTCGTCGCCGTCGCGCTGATCGCGGTCGTGGCCGCCCAGCTGCTCTACCTCGACAGACTCACCATCACGACAAATGGTTCGCGACCGCGTACCCCTGCTGCATAAGTTGGATGCTCGTGGATATTCGCGACCTGACTCCTGAGGACCTGGACGACGTCCTCGACGTTCGTAAGCGCTCGTTCGGTCCGCTCCCCGCGGGCGACGTCGAGAAGTGGCGCCGGTCGGTGCTCCCGGCGCTCGGCGAGGGCCGCTACCTGGGGGCGTTCGACGGCTCCAGGCTCGCCGGCGCCGCCCGGCTGCGCCAGTTCACGCAGTGGTGGCACGGCAAGCCGCAGCCGATGGCGGGCATCGCGGGGGTCACCATCAACCCCGAGGACCGCGGCCGCGGCCTCGGCACCCGGCTCATGCGGGCCGTCGTCGAACGGGCCGCCGCGCTCGGCGACGCGGTCTCCGCCCTCTACCCGGCGACCACGCCCATCTACCGCTCGATCGGCTACGAGCACGCCGGAGCCCAGCACAACGTGACGCTCCCCGCCGAGTCGCTGCGCCAGATCAGACCGTCCGGGCAGGTCAAGCTGCGCAGGATGGGCCCGGGCGACGCCGCCGAGCTCGTCTCCGTGCTCCATCGCGTCCACGCCGCCGCCCGCTCGAGCGGGCCCATCTCCTGGGACGAACCCACCTGGAGCCTGTGGCTCGAGAACGAGGACGACTTCCTCTACCTCGCCGAGGACGGCTTCGTCGTCTACAGCTGGCGCGGCGACGACCTCCAGGTCGAGAACCTCGTCGCCGGGTCCGGCGAGACCACCAGGGCACTGTGGTCCCTGGTGGGCAGCGCCTCCTCGATCGCGCACAACGTCGTCGCCTCCGTGGCCCCGGACGATCCGGTGCTGTGGCTGCTGCGCGAGCGGTCCAAGGACGAGGTGAAGCAGGCGCGGTGGATGTTCAGGGTGCTGAACGTGGCCGCCGCGGTCGAACGCCGTGGCTATCCGGCGTACGTCGCCTGCGACGCCGTGGTCACCGTGGACGATCCGCTGGCCGGCGGGGGGACGTGGCGGCTGGAGTTCGCGGGCGGGTCCTGCGCGGCCACCGCGGTCTCTGAGCCTGGGGTCGTGTTCAGCGCGAACGGGTTCTCGGCGCTGTATGCCGGGGTTCCGACGGCCACGCTGCGGATGTGCGGGCTCATGTCGGGCGACGAACGGTATGACGAGGCCCTCGACACGGCCTTCGCCGCCAAGCCGTACATGCTGGACTCCTTCTGATCCGGTGCGCTGATCGCGTGCGTTGATGCCCGCGCGCTGATTCCCCGTGCGCTGATCCGGCGCGCGACGGCCGGGGGCGGCGCGCGGGCGATTCCCCGGGTGTACGGGCGATTCTCGGTGCGTGGGCACCTTTGCCGGGGTAGAGTCTCGTGCCGAACAGGTGTTCGGCAGTGCGGGAAGGATGGGCCGGTGCGGGTGATGGGCGTCGATCCGGGGCTGACCCGGTGCGGCCTGGGCGCCGTGGAAGGGCGTCCAGGCACGCCGCTGCGGCTGGTGGCCGTCGGGGTGGTCCGCACCGGAGCCGACGAAGAGCTCGGCGCCCGGCTCGTCGGCATCGAGGCCGGGATCGAGCAGTGGCTCGACGACGTACGGCCCGACGCGGTGGCGGTCGAGCGCGTCTTCAGCCAGCACAACGTACGCACCGTCATGGGCACCGCCCAGGCCGCCGGGATCGCCGTCCTGTGCGCGGCCAGGCGCGGGCTGCCGGTGGCGCTGCACACGCCGTCCGAGGTCAAGGCGGCCATCACCGGCAGCGGCACGGCCGACAAGAAGCAGATCGGCGCCATGGTCACGCGGCTGCTGCGCCTCACGGAGATGCCCAAGCCCGCCGACGCCGCCGACGCCCTCGCCCTGGCAATCTGCCACGTCTGGCGCGGCGGCGCCCAGCACCGCCTCGCGGAGGCCCTCGCCCGGGCCACCCGAAAGGACCCCAGACCGTGATCCCCTGCCTGCGCCGTCATGTGTTCCAGCCACAGGCGGTGGACGAGGCGCAACGCGGGTCACGGGTGCGAGGGAGGCACGTCGCCGAGCGCCACCCACGGTGTGTCGTACGTGGTCGTGCGGGAGGATGTCAGGCTGTGAGCCTTGTCGGTGGCGCGTCGGCCGTGGCGGCGTGGAAGGATGGTGGGCTGTGATCGCGTCAGTGTCGGGAAAGGTGACGGCTATCGCTCCCGACGGAGCCGTGATCGAGGTTGGCGGCGTCGGCATCCTCACCCACTGCACACCCGGCACGCTCGCCACACTCCGGATCGGCGAGGAAGCGCGCCTGGCCACGTCGCTGGTGGTGCGGGAGGAGTCGCTCACCCTCTACGGGTTCGCCAGCGACGACGAGCGGGCCGTGTTCGAGCTCCTGCAGATGGCCAGCGGGGTCGGGCCCAAGCTGGCGCTGGCGATGCTCGCTGTGCACACGCCCAACGCGCTGCGCGTCGCCATGGCCAGCGCCGACCTCAAGGCGCTCACACAGGTGCCGGGGATCGGGCAGAAGGGGGCACAACGGATCGTGCTGGAGCTGAAGGACCGGCTCGGCACCCCCGAGGAGGCCGTCAACGCCGCGCTCAACGGGGCGCGGCGGGCGGCGGCGTGGCGCGATCAGGTCCACTCGGGTCTGGTGGGGCTGGGCTACTCCAGCAAGGACGCCGACGAGGCCGTCGCCACGGTGGAGCGGCGCGCCGACGCCGACCTGGCCGCGGGCCGTCAGCCCCAGGTCGCCGCACTCCTGAAGGCCGCACTCCAATCCCTGAGCCTTCGATGAGCGCCCCTTTCTCTCCCGGTGGGGCCGCTCTTCCCGGGTCCATCCGTTACGGCGGGGCCAGCGTAAACGCACGCGCCGACGCTCTTCCCGCGCTCATCCGTTACGGCAGGGCCAACGTAACCGCACGCGCCGACGCTGGTCTCCGTCTGTCATGGCCGGTCGTGAAGGCTCACGGGCTGCCCGCCGTTACGAGCGAGACGTTGGACTGTCACCGTGCCCCGGCTCGGCGCCGTTCGCATTGCGCCGGGCCTCGCCGCACGACATCCCGCCGATGCGGCGCGGTGCTGCGGCGTTCGTATGGCTTCGTGGCCGGCTGCCGCACGCATTGCGCCGTGCTGCGCTCCACCGCGTCTCATCGCGGTGGAGTGGTGAGGGGTGCCGTGGTCGGGTCGTGGGGTGTCGGTGGGGGAGCTGCCTGGAGGAGGTGGGGGCGTGGAGTTTGAGCGGGAGCTCGTGTCGCCCGATGCCGGGGGCGATGAGCTGCAGATCGAGGCGGCGCTCAGGCCCAAGCGGCTGAGCGAGTTCATCGGTCAGAGCCGCGTGCGTGAGCAGCTCTCCCTCGTGCTCGAGAGTGCGTTGCGCCGGCAGCGGCCGCCCGATCACGTGCTGATGAACGGGTCGCCGGGGCTGGGTAAGACCACGTTGGCCATGATCATTGCCGCGGAGCTCAACGCCCCGCTCAGGATCACCTCCGGGCCCGCGCTCGAGAGGGCCGGGGATCTCGCCGCCATCCTCTCCACGCTCGCCGAGGGCGAGGTGCTGTTCATCGACGAGATCCACCGGATGGCCAGGCCCGCCGAAGAGATGCTCTATCTCGCCATGGAGGACTTCAGGGTCGACATCGTCGTCGGCAAGGGACCGGGTGCCACGGCGATCCCGCTGGACATCGCGCCGTTCACGCTCGTCGGCGCCACCACCCGCGCCGGGCTGCTGCCGGCGCCGTTGCGCGACCGGTTCGGGTTCACCGCGCACATGGATTTCTACGAGGTCGGCGAGCTCGAGCAGGTGCTTTACCGGTCGGCCAAGCTGCTCGGCGTCGGGCTGCCGGAGGACGGCGCGTGTGAAATCGCCAAGCGGTCCAGGGGGACGCCTCGAATCGCGAATCGGCTGCTCAGGCGGGTGCGGGATTTTGCGGACGTAAGGGCCGATGGGGTGATAAACCGGGAAATCGCCTCGGCGGCGCTCAACCTGTACGAGGTCGACGCCGAAGGGCTCGACCGGCTCGACCGGGCGGTTCTGGGCGTGCTGCTGAAGAAGTTCGGCGGCGGCCCGGTCGGGCTGTCCACGCTTGCCGTCGCCGTGGGGGAGGAGCCGGAGACCGTCGAAGTGGTGGCCGAGCCCTTCCTCGTACGCCAGGGACTGCTGGCCAGGACCCCGCGCGGCCGGGTTGCGACCGCCGCCGCCTGGAGCCATCTCGGCATGACCCCGCCCCCCGACGCGTTCGGAGCATCCCTTTTCGACTGATCACAGAACGGTTGCAACCGTTTCAAATTGGGAACTTCCCCGCGCGCCGAAACGCTGCCTCGTTGCCGCGTTTCGCAACAAGCGCCTACACTCCGTGGCTTGGCTGGCTGTGTAGGCTGACGGGCTGAGCGGCGCGGCCCGAAGCAACGCACGGAATTTCCGGCGCGAGGCCGGTGTCAACTTCTTGTACGACTATGGAAGGTCGCCCCTTATGGACATGGGACAACTCGGAAGCATCCTGCCGCTGATTCTTCTGGTGGTGGTGTTCTACTTCCTGCTGATCCGCCCTCAGCGCAAGCGCCAGCAAGAGGCGGCCCAGATGCAGAACTCCTTGACGCCCGGCGCCCGGGTCATGACCACGACCGGTCTGTTCGGCACCGTGGTCGCGGTGGAGAATGAGGACGTGGTCCTCGAGGTGGCGCCAGGGATCGAGACCCGCTGGGTTAAGGCCGCGATCGGCCGCGTCGTCACGCCCGGGGACGCCCCCGCGGCCGACGAGTCCGCAGATGACGAGGCCGAGACCGGCGAGGAGGGCAAGAACGAGTCCGAAGCCACCGCGGAGCGCGAAGGCGGGCAGGACTCCAGCACGAAGCAGTCCTGACTAAGCTCTGCCACAAACCTCTACCCGAAAGAACTGACGACCAGTGGCCCGACCGACCAGCCGCCACAGCCGACCGGGGCGTACGCTCCTGGTGTTGCTGGCGCTCATCCTCGCCCTGGGCGGGACGATGTTCCTGCAGAAGGCGTTCACGCCGAAGCTGGGACTCGACCTCGCCGGCGGCACGACGATGACTCTGTCCCCCGTGACTCTCAACAACGCGGCACCGCCTGAGGAGATCCTCGACCGAGCGGTCAGCATCATCCGCGACCGAGTCAACGGCAACGGCATCTCCGACGCGGAGGTCGCCAAGTCCGGCAGCAACATCATCATCTCGATCCCGGGCGTCGGACAGAGCGAGGCCCTCAAGCTGGTCTCGACCACTGCGGAGATGCGCTTCCGCCAGGTGCTCGCCATGGCGGCCACCCAGGTGCCGCAGGACCTGGCCACCAACGCGCCGACGCCGACCTCGTCGGGCTCGGCGAGCCCGTCCGCCACGCCGAAGTCCGGTAAGTCCGGTAAGTCCAGCACCTCCCAGGCCACTACGCCCAAGCCCAGCACGTCCCCGACGGGCAAGGCGCTGTCGTCCGCGCTGACCGCGCCGACCCCCACCGCGTCGGCGGAGGCGCCCAGCGCCTCGGCGAGCGCGCAGCCGTCGGCGACGGAGAACCCCCAGAAGCAGCCGAAGAAGGGCCAGAACGCCAAGGCCACGCCGACGGCGTCCCCCACCGCCCAGGCCAGCACGCCGCCCGCGCAGGACCAGGGCATCAACACCCAGGGCGTCGACCCCGCGGTGCTGGCCCAGTTCAACAAGCTCGACTGCGCCAACCCGGCCAACCGCGGCCAGGGCGTCCAGGACGACCCGAAGAAGCAGTTCGCCGCCTGCGATGCCGACGGCAGCTACAAGTACGTGCTCGACGTCGCCAAGGTCGTCGGCACCGACATCGCCTCGGCGTCGTCGGGCGTCCGCCAGGGCACCGTCGAGTGGCTCGTCCAGCTCGACTTCAAGAGCCAGGGCGCGGGCGAGTGGGCCAAGCTCACCCAGACCGCCTACAACGCCCAGGAGCCGCGTAACAAGGTCGCGGTCGTGCTCGACGGCGTCGTCATCACCGCCCCCAACATCATCAGCCCGATCCCCGGCGGCCGTGCCGAGATCACCGGCGGTTTCGACCAGACCAGCGCCACCCAGCTGGCCGATCAGCTGAAGTTCGGCGCGCTGCCGCTGAAGTTCAAGCGCAGCTCGATCGAGACGGTCTCCTCCACCCTGGGCCAGGACCAGCTCCAGGGCGGCCTGATCGCGGGCATCATCGGCCTCGCGCTCGTGGTCGTCTACTCGATGCTCTACTACCGGGGCCTCGGCATCGTGGCGGTGCTGAGCCTCGCGGTCGCCACGATCCTGACGTACACGGCGGTGGTCGTGCTCGGCCACAACGCCGGGTTCCGGCTGTCGCTGCCGCACATCATCGGCCTTGTGGTCTCGATCGGCATCACCGCCGACTCGTTCATCGTGTATTTCGAACGAATACGAGACGAGATGAAGGAGGGCCGCCGGTCGCTCCGCGCGGCCGTCGAGGTGGCCTGGGTCCGTGCCCGGCGTACGATCCTGATCGCCGACGCCGTCATGTTCATCGCCGCGATCGTGCTGTACTTCCTGGCGGTGGGAGGTGTGGCCGGGTTCGCGTTCGCGATGGGCCTGACCACTCTGATCGACATCGTGGTGGTGTTCCTGTTCACGAAGCCGTTCATCGCCGTGCTGGCGAGGCTGAAGTTCTTCGCCAAGGGGCACCCGCTGTCCGGCCTCGACGCCGAGCGCATGAGCGAGGTCGGCTCGTCCGGCCGCCCGACCACTCCGCAGGAGGCCTGAGATGGGACTCGCGCGTCGCCTCTATCGCGGCGAGATCAACGTCGACTTCGTCGGCCGCTGGAAGCTGTGGTACAGCCTGTCCGGCTTCCTGCTGATCATCTCCCTGGCCGGGCTGCTGATCAACGGTCTCAACCTGGGCGTGGAGTTCAGGGGCGGCACGGTCTTCTCCTTCAAGGCGCCGACCGCCACCATCGAGCAGGTCCGCGAGGAGTTCGTCGCGGAGGGCGTGCACCAGCCGATCGTGCAGACGGCCGGCGACGGCTGGAGGGTCACCACCGAGACCCTCCAGGAGGGCACCCTCAACCAGGTGCAGGGCGCCCTCGCCAAGGACTTCAACGTCCCCACCAGCCAGGTCAGCGTCCAGTCGATCGGCGCGTCCTGGGGCGGTGAGGTCTCCCAGAAGGCCTGGATCGGCCTGGGCGTGTTCATGCTGGCGATCATCCTGTATCTGTCGATGGCGTTCGAGCCGAAGATGGCCTTGGCGGCGATCGTCGCGCTCATCCACGACCTCGTCATCACGGCCGGCATCTACGCCTGGTCGGGCTTCGAGGTCACGCCGGCCACGCTGCTGGGCTTCCTGACCATCCTCGGTTACTCGCTCTACGACGCGGTCGTGGTGTTCGACATGATCAAGGAGGTCACGGCCAAGCTGGGCCACACGTCGAAGCAGACGTACTCGATGGCGGCCAACAACGCGCTCAACCACACGCTGATCCGGTCACTGAACACCTCGCTGGTCGCGATCCTGCCGGTGGCGGCGATCCTGTTCATCGGCACCACGCTGCTCGGCGCGGGCACGCTGAAGGACCTGTCGCTGGCGCTGTTCGTCGGCATGATCGTCGGCACGTACTCCTCGCTGTGTGTCGCCACGCCGCTGCTGGTGACCCTGAAGGAGCGGGAGCCGAAGTACCAGGCCATCGCCAGGAGGCTCGCCTCCACAGGAGGTGGTAAGGGGTCGAAGGGCTCCAAAAACGCAGCGGTAGCCAAGGGGTAACCAGAGCCGCACACGTACGACGCCCTCGGCCTTCACGGGCCGGGGGCGTCGTTCTGTGCGGGCGGAATGCACCATCATGGAGCCCGGCACACCGCCGGTGGAGAATTGCGAGGAAATGCCATGACCGAGCTCAGCACGATGATCCTGGACAAGATCAGGGACGTGCCCGACTACCCCAAGCCGGGCGTGCTGTTCAAGGACATCACCCCGTTGCTGGCCGACCCGGTCGCCATGGCGGCCGTGGTGGACGAACTGGCCGGGCTCCGCCAGGTGGACAAGATCGTTGGGATCGAGGCGCGCGGGTTCATCCTCGCGGCCCCGGTGGCGTACCGGGCGGCGGCCGGGTTCGTGCCCGTGCGCAAGAAGGGAAAACTGCCTGCCGCGACTCTTGAAGAGTCCTACGATCTGGAGTACGGCTCCGCCACCATCGAAGTCCACCGTGACGCCTTCACGCCCGGCGACCGCGTTCTCGTGGTCGACGACGTGCTGGCCACGGGCGGCACCGCGAGGGCGGCCGTGGATCTGGTGAAGAGGGCCGGAGCCGAGGTCGTCGGCATCGCCGTGCTGATGGAGCTGGCCTTTCTCAAGGGACGTGAGCGTCTGCCGGGAGTGGAGTTGCACTCCCTCGTGATCGTCTGAGCCCGCCCGCGACGGTCCAGGTTCGCCGCCTGGATACACTGGGGAACCTGGACTCGAACGTGAGGAGCCATTGCGTGAGGAGTCTGTGTGCCCCGTGATGTGGTCGCGCCCGACGTAACCGACGCCGGCAATGCCGATGCGCCCGGCGTTCCGGCGCGTCGAAGGCGGTTTGGGGGTGGGGCCATGAATCCGGTGCTGGAGCCGTTGTTCCGTACGGTCCGCGCCACCCACCCCAAGGCTGATCTGCGCGTGATCGAGCGTGCCTACGATGTCGCCGCCTACCACCACCGCGACCAGAAGCGGAAGTCCGGCGACCCGTACATCACGCACCCGCTGGCCGTGGCCACGATCCTGGCCGAGCTCGGCACCGACGACGAGACCCTGTGCGCCGCGCTGCTGCACGACACGGTGGAGGACACCGCCTACAGCCTCGACGAGCTGCGCGGCGACTTCGGCGACACCATCGGGTCCCTGGTCGACGGCGTGACCAAGCTGGACAAGGTGAAGTTCGGCGACGCCGCCCAGGCCGAGACCGTGCGCAAGATGGTCGTCGCCATGTCGCGCGACATCCGCGTACTGATCATCAAGCTCGCCGACCGGCTCCACAACATGCGCACCATGCGCTATCTGCCCGAGCACAAGCGCCACCAGAAGTCCCGCGAGACCCTCGAGATCTTCGCCCCGCTGGCCCACCGCCTGGGCATGAACACGATCAAGTGGGAGCTCGAAGACCTCGCCTTCGCCATGCTCTACCCCAAGCGCTACGACGAGATCGCCCGCATGGTGTCGGAGCGCGCGCCGCGCCGCGACCTGTTCCTGCAGGAGGTCATCGAGAAGGTCTCCGGCGACCTGCGCGAGGCCAAGATCCGCGCCGTGGTCAAGGGCCGGCCGAAGCACTACTACTCGGTCTACCAGAAGATGATCGCCCGCGACGTGGCGTTCGACGACATCTACGACCTGGTGGGCATCCGCGTGCTGGTCGACAGCGTGCGCGACTGCTACGCGGCGCTCGGCACCATCCACGCCCGGTGGAACCCGGTGCCGGGGCGGTTCAAAGACTACATAGCGATGCCCAAGTTCAACATGTACCAGTCGCTGCACACGACGGTGATCGGTCCCGAGGGCAAGCCGGTGGAGCTGCAGATCCGCACCCACGCCATGCACCACAGGGCCGAATACGGCGTGGCCGCCCACTGGAAGTACAAAGAGGAGGTCGGCACGCCCGGCCCCACGGGCAAGGTCAAGCCGGGCAGCGACATGGCCTGGCTGCGCCAGCTCCTCGACTGGCAGAAGGAGACCTCCGACCCGGGCGAGTTCCTGGAGTCGCTGCGCTTCGACCTGTCGGTCTCCGAGGTCTACGTGTTCACCCCGAAGGGGCAGGTCATCGCGCTGCCCGAAGGGGCCACGCCGGTCGACTTCGCCTACGCCGTGCACACCGAGGTGGGCCACCGCTGCATCGGCGCCCGGGTCAACGGGCGGCTGGTGCCGCTGGAGTCGCGGCTCGGCAACGGCGACACGGTCGAGATCTTCACCTCCAAGTCGCCCGACGCCGGTCCTTCGCGCGACTGGCTGAAGTTCGTCAAGTCGGGCCGGGCCCGCAACAAGATCCGGCAGTGGTTCTCCAAGGAGCGCCGCGAGACCGCGATCGAGGCGGGCAAGGAGGCCATCGGGCGGGCCATGCGCAAGCAGGGCCTGCCGCTGCAGCGGCTGATGTCCGGCGAGGCGCTGCTCGCGCTCGCCCGCGACCTGCGCTATCCCGATGTGTCCGCGCTCTACGCGGCCGTGGGGGAGGGGCACATCGCCGCCCAGGCCGTCGTGCAGAAGCTCGTGGCCTCGATCGGCGGCGTCGACAGCGCCGAGGAGGACATCGCCGAGACCTCCCTGCCCACCCGGCTCCGCGGCCGTCCCCGCGGCGGCGGCGCGGGCGTGGTCGTGGCGGGCGACGCCGACGTGTGGGTACGCCTGTCGAAGTGCTGCACCCCGGTGCCCGGTGACGAGATCGTCGGGTTCGTGACTCGAGGGCACGGGGTGTCGGTGCACCGGGCCGACTGCACCAACGTGCAGCAGCTCAAGTCGCAGCCGGACCGGCTGGTCGAGGTCAGCTGGTCGCCCAGTGACGACAGCGTGTTCCTGGTGGCGATCCAGGTGGAGGCGCTGGATCGGCCGCGGCTGCTGTCGGACGTCACGCGTACGCTGTCCGACCAGCACGTGAACATCCTGAGCGCGTCCGTGACGACGTCGCGGGACCGGGTGGCGATCAGCAAGTTCACGTTCGAGATGGGGGACCCGAAGCACCTGGGACACGTGCTCAAGGCCGTGCGCAGCATCCAGGGCGTGTTCGACGTCTACCGGGTCAGCGGCGCGGGCGGCTGACCCACCCCGCGTGTCTGCGCGCCGAGCGGCCAGGGCGGCGTCTGCGCGCCGAGCGGCCAGGGTGGTGCGCGGGCGGGGCGCGCTCTCGGGGCGTTTGGGGCCTGTCGTGCCAGGCGGATGCGCCGTAGGCAGGTTGCCGCCCAGCGGAGGCCCCCACAAGAGGCGGGGCGTCGGTGGGCAGGGCGGAGTCAGCGGGGGCGGAGGTCGGGGAGGTTGACCACGATGGCCTCCTGCGTGCTGCGGGCGATGACGACCACGGCCTCCTGGGACGAGTCGGGATTCTCCTCGCGATGAGGCACATACGGCGGGACGAAGATGTAGTCGCCGGGCTTCGTGTCCAGCCGCACCTCCCGGTCGTCCTCCAGGAACACGAACGACGGCGTGCCGCTGACCACGTAGATGGCCGTCTCCGAGGCCCCGTGGTGGTGGTCGGACGAGCGGGTGGCGGGGGCGACGTGGGTCTGGCCCATCCACAGCCGCGAGGACCCGGCGGTGGCGCCGCTGATCGCGGCCAGCCGGCGCATGCCGGAGCTCTGCGCCGTCTCGCCCGAGAGCTCCCCTGAGGGCACGTGACGGAGCGGCAGGTGGAACGGGTCACCCTCGGCCCGGTAACCCTCCCAGAGGCGCCCTCCAGCGCGTTCCAGCACGTCCGAGGCGACGCCGGTCAGCCGTACGGAGTCATCGTGGGCGGCGAGCAGTTTCTCGGCCAGCTCCGGGTCGTGTGCGCGCAGCTCGCGCAGCAGCCACTTCCCGCTCCCCTGCCACCTGCGCCCCAGGCCGAGCGCCATCCTGGCCGTCTCCTGCACCACCTGCCAGCGGACGAACGTCTGCTCGCCCGGATCCGTGGCTCCCGACAGGTCGTCCAGGAGGTCCGACAGGGCGTATCTGGCCTGTTCGGCCTGTGAGCTCGTCAGACCGCCCGGTCCGGCCGCCAGGCGCTCGCTCAGCGCCGCCTGGAGGTCGCTGGCCCGGCCGCTCGTCCGGTCGGTCAGCACCGCGCCCTCGGCGCACATGCGGGCCAGGCTCGGCTGGCGCCTGTCGAAGTCCTTGTCGAGGTAGGCGTTAAGGCTGGTCTCACTGTGCACGAACAGCTCGACGGGCCACTCGCGCCACCGCAGTGACTCGCGATACGGGGTGGGCAGACCGTCGAGCACCACCACGACGTCGAGGTCGGAGGTGCTGGTGCGGTGCTCGGTGAGGGCGCTCCCGCCGACGAAGGCGTACAGGGCTCCCGGGAACATGTCCTCGACGAGGGCACGTGCGGCGCTGACCGGATCCATGCCCGCCAGCCTAGGTCTCCGCCCACTCCGCCGCTGCCCCATTTCACGCACCGGCTACTGCCGGCTCCCTGGGTTCGCCGCCATCCCGCTGCCCGTGGCGCGCGCCCCGCCCCCACCACCACGACTCGCGGTCTCTGCTCCATGCCAAGGTCCATGGCCCTGCCGGCGGCTCTCAAACC